>CALCHA010000570.1 GCA_937901265.1 uncultured Phycisphaerales bacterium | reverse complement strand
TAGTACCCGTCGTAGCGCAGCAGCGGATTGGCGTTAAAAAACAGCGTCGCCACCGAGCAGGAAATCATCGTGTTGAGCGCGATCTGGTTGATCACGCCATCGGTCGGCGTGTAAAGCCAGACGAAGGTCGCCAGTGCCGCAATCACCAGTTCCACCACCACGCCGCCGGCGTTGATCCAGAGCCGCGCGGCGCGGGACGGAATCATCCACGCATCGCTGGTGTCGCAATAAAAGCTCGGCGTGATCACGAACAGCATCACGCCCATGCTCGATACCTCCCCCCCGAAGTGCTTCGCCGCCATCCCGTGGCCGAACTCGTGAAACACTTTGGTGCAGACGAACACGGAATAGAGAATGATGAGGTTCTGCCAGGAGAGCAGGCTGTAGGGAAGGTTGGCCAGCCGGTCCGTGCTCATCAGCACGTTCCACAACGCCGTGAGCACCAGCAGGACCACCGCCAGGCCCGTCAACGGGTTGAAGATGAATCGCCCGAAGGTGTCGTCGAGAAACCCCAGCAGGCGGTCCGGATGGAACACCGGGACTTTGAAAAACAGAAAGTTCTGGGCCAGCTCCATCCAGCGTTTCCGCTTGGCCGCGGAACGACGCTTGGTCAGCCACTCCGCATGCCCCAGCCCCTCCCCGACCAGCAGGTGGCTCTCGTGGAGCATCCCGACGAAGCGCAGGACGTCCTGCACGGTCTGGCTGCTCTCGGGGAACTGCTGCTGCAGCAGTCCGAGGAGGTCGCGCGCCGTCTTTTCGCCATCAAACTGCGTCACCAGAAAATGCTCGACCGGTTGCAGGCGGAAATAGCGCAGCGTCACCGGGTCCTTCATCACGAAACACAACTGCCCATAAAACAACTGCGGGCTCACGATCATGTCCGCGCGCAGGCGCGAGATCGGCCGATCCGCCGGCTCCGACCCCACCGCCACCCGATAATCCCGCTTTTCTTCGCGCTGCATATGTCTACTGACTTCTCGCCTGGGACTTCTGACTTCTCAGAACAACACTGTCATCTTCAACAACCGCATCGCGCCGCGCGTCCACTGCGTCGCCAGCGGCTTGCGGCCCACGTGAATTTTGGCCTTGCCCGTGACCCCGCTCATCGCGATCTCCGGCGGCAAGTCTTCCTTCCTCAGCTTCACCTGCAGCCGAAACACATTCGCATTTTTATTCTGCTGCGACGCCGGCAACAGCGTCGCCGTCCCCACCGCCTGCACCTGATAGCGATGGTCCGGCCAGGGATACAGAATGTAATCCACCTCGATGCCATCGTCCGGCAGATTCGCCGCCGCGGCCTGCCGGGCGCTCTTCTCCAGCGCCCCGCGCACCGTCGCCACTTCGCTCTCCGGAACGTCCACCACCAGCTCCCAGTCCTTGAAGCTCGCGACTTCCAACAGCGGGTCACTGGCCTTGGCGCGGCTGTACTGCTTCTGCTCGATGTTCTCCGTGAGCACGGTGCCCTCAATAGGGCTCCAGACGACGCACTGAATAATCTCGCGGTCCAACAGATCCACCTTGCTCCGGATCTGGTTTTTCTGCTCTTGCAGTGTCCCAATCTTGGTCATGTCCCCCTTGGCCCGAGCGTCGCCGAGTTGCCCCTCGAGTTCCGCAAACTGCGCCGCGGCATCGGCGCGCTGGGTGACCAGCGCCGTGTCGTCGAATCGCAGCAGCGGCTTGGCCGCGTCGCCCATGGTCTTCGCCGCCGACTCCGGATAAACATGCTCCCCCGCGCGGACATACACGTTGGTGATCCGCCCATCCATCGGCGCCACGATGGACAATTGCGCACTGGGCCGAATCTGGCAGTCCGCCTTGATCGAAAAATCCATGGGGATCACCCCGATGATCGTCATCGCGATCACCACGATCCCCCCCAGCACCAGCCCCACCGTCCGCCGCGGGCTGGCCGGCTTCTTCCACAGTTCCCGCACCGAATGGAACAGCTTCATCAGCGGAACCGATTCCACCTCGATGGCATTGCTCACGCTCGATACGCTCAGCCGCGCCACGTCGGCCAGCAGCGACTGCTGCTCCTGCGCGGCTTCACTCGTTGCATACTCCGCGAAAATCACCCCCACCACCGGGTCCGCCGGCGCATCGCCTTTGATCGGTGCCGCGAGAAATGCATCAAAACTGCTGGCCGCGAAATACCCCGTGGCCGCGTCCTGCAGGTCCGGATCGCTGACAAGCTGTTTCACCGCCTCGCGGTCCAGTGCCACCGCGACATGGCGGTCCCGCACGTAATCAAAAATCAGCTTCTGCAATCTGAACATATTGGCCCGCTTGTTGGGCTCATCCACGTTCGAGACGGCGGTCACCCGCTTGCGGACCCGCGGATAGGCCTCAACCGTCACCCGCTCCGCCGCCAGCACATCGCGGGCGAGGTTCGCGATGTCCACCGTCACCTGCCCGAGAAACAGGTGCTTGTGGATCTCATCGGTGAAGCGCACGAGTTTGTTGCTCGTGCCGCGGTCCTTCTCCATCAGGCTCAGGTGCCGCTCCGTCAGCGTCTGCTCCACGCTCCCCACCATCCGTGCCAGAAAATTCAGATAGGTCCGGTGCACGCTCCCATCCACCACCCCCGGCGGCGGCACCGCCATCATCAGCACCATCGCCGTCTTGTTGTGCAACTTCATCGGAACGAAAAGCAGTTCCATCGGCGAGGGATTCACCGGGGCATCCCCCCCGTCGGTCTCCATGAAAAACGCCGGCACGATCAGCGGCTTGCCCTCCCGCGCGCAGCGCCGCACCCCGCTCACCACGCCCGCAGAGACCTCTCCCTCAAGCATCAGCCCCAAGCCCACCAGTTGGTGTTCCAGGATCAGCTCGGGCCGGTCCGCGCTCTCCGTCACCCATACCCCCGCCCCACCGGCATGCAGCGCCTGCCCGCTCAGCCGCACCGCCTCCGCCAGCAGCCGATCCGTCGCCGGCTTGCTCTCGATCACCTTGGCCAGCCCGTTGACCGCGCCCTGCAGCCCCGCCGCGAGGTCGCCCCCCTGGACATTCGCCGCCATGCCTTGTGCCGCGCCTTGTGCTGCCATGAATCACCCTTTTTCCAAGAGTCCACGCCCTTGCGCGCCGCCTCCTCCCCTTCATCGTCATACCCGCTGCCCCCCCGGCCTCTAAAATTGACTCGATCGCAAGGAGTTAAGTGTATGCAATCGCTCCCCCTTAAACCAGCCAACAGCCGGCCCTCCGTTGCGTTCGCACCGCCCATCACGTTATGGTGCAAAAATCACGGTGCAACACCGCACGTCTTCTGGCCAAATCTTGAGGAGGTTCCCATGACCACGCTGTCGTCCGCGCCCGCGCATTCCCACGCGTCCAAGCTCCCTGTGGAGATCAAGCAAACCAAGCTGCTCATCAATGGCGTCTGGCAGAATGCCGTCAGTGGCAAGACCTTCGAAACCCTCAACCCCGCCACCGGCGACGTCATTGCGAAGGTTGCCGAAGGCGACAAGGCCGACGTCGACAAAGCCGTCGCCGCCGCCCGCCACGCCTTCGACAAAGGCCCCTGGAAAAAAATGAACGCCCGTGAGCGGGGCAAAATCCTCTACCGCCTCGCCGACCTTGTCGAGAAAAACATCGAAGAACTCGCCAAGCTCGAATCCCTCGACAATGGCAAGCCCCTCGCCGACGCCCGCGCCGCCGACCTTCCGCTCGCCATCGACTGTTATCGCTACTACGCCGGATGGGCCGACAAAATCGAAGGCAAGACCATTCCCATCAATGGCAACTTCTTCTGCTACACCCGCCACGAACCCGTCGGCGTCGTCGGCCAGATCATCCCCTGGAACTTCCCCATCCTCATGCAGTCCTGGAAGCTCGGCCCCGCACTCGCCACCGGCTGCACCGTCGTCCTCAAGCCGGCCGAGCAAACCCCCCTCACCGCCCTCCGCATTGGCGAACTCGCCATGGAAGCCGGTCTCCCCGAAGGCGTCCTCAACATCATTCCCGGCTACGGTGAAACCGCCGGCGCCGCGATCTCCGAACACATGGACGTCGACAAGGTCGCCTTCACCGGATCCACCGAGGTAGGCAAGCTTATTATGCAGGCCGCCGCGAGGTCCAACCTCAAACGCGTCACCCTCGAGCTCGGCGGCAAGTCTCCCAACATCGTCTTCGCTGACTCCGACCTCGACGCCGCCGTCGAAGGCGCCTTCTTCGCCCTCTTCTTCAACCAGGGCCAGTGCTGCTGCGCCGGCTCACGCCTCTTTGTCGAAGGCTCCATCCACGACAAGTTCGTCGAAAAACTCCACGCCCGCACCAAAAAGCAAAAGGTCGGTGACCCCTTCGCCGCCGACACCACCCAGGGTCCGCAGGTCTCCCAGGAACAGTTCGACCGCGTGATGTCCTTCATCAAATCCGGCAAGGATCAGGGCGCCACGCTCCTCCACGGCGGCAACCGCGTCGGCGACAAAGGCTACTTCATCGAACCCACGATTTTCACGGACGTCCAGGACAACCACAAAATCGCCCAGGAAGAAATCTTTGGCCCCGTCCTCTCCGTCATCCGCTTTAACAGCGTCGAAGAAGTCATCGAACGCGGCAACAAAAACATGTACGGCCTCGCCGCCGCCGTCTGGACCAGGGACATTAAGAAGGCCCACCGCCTCGCCGCTGAACTCAAAGCCGGAACCGTCTGGGTCAACTGCTACGACGTCTTCGACGCCGCCGCCCCCTTCGGCGGCTTCAAAATGTCCGGCATCGGCCGGGAACTCGGCGAATACGCCCTCCGCAACTACACCGAAATCAAAACGGTCACCGTCGCCCTCTGACGCACGCTTTTTTCCTCAATACCTCGAAGGGCGGCCCACCCAGCCGCCCTTCCTTTTGCGCCCCCTCCATCACGGCCCCCCACCCGCACCCGCCCAAACATCCTCACCCTTTGCAATAATGATCCGCTACGCCCCGGAGCCTCTTCCCCTTCTGCTGCGTCCCATGCCTATACTCCCTCGTTTAGACCAGCATTCGCCCCGGAGGATCTTGATGACGACCACCCCCCCCGCCCAGCCCCAGGCCACCGCCCCCGCGCCGAAAAAAGGCCACCGCTGGCTCAAAATACTGCTTGCGCTCTGCGCCCTGCTCATCCTCCTCCTGCTCCTCGCCCCCACCCTCCTTTCCACCTCCCCTGGAAAGTCCTTCCTCCTCGCCAAAGTCAACGCCCGCATCCCCGGCAAAATCTCCGCCGACTCCCTCTCCCTCGGCTGGTTCTCCGGCGCAAAAGTCCGCAACCTCCAGATCAAAGACCCCAACGGCCAAACCGTCCTCTCCCTCGCCTCCGCCGACACCGGCCTCACCCTCACCGACGCCCTCTCCACCGCCTCGCTCAACCTCGGCAACATCGTCCTCCGTGGTCTCCGCGCCACCCTCATCACCTATCCCGACGGCACCACAAACCTCGCCCGCGCGCTTTCCGCCCCCGCTGCTCCCGCCGGCCCCCCCGCCCCCGCTCCTGCGGCCCCTGCCTCTTCCTCCAAACACCTCGTCAAAGGCACCCTCGACGCCCAGGACTGCCAACTCACCTGGACCGGCCAGAACGCCCCGCCCCTCACCGTTGATCAGATCTCCGCCAAGAGCACCTTCAACACCAACGGCGGCACCTGCGAAATCGACCTCTCCGCCAACGCCCGCGCTGCGGATGGCCCCAGTGCCCCCATCGCCGCTCATCTCTCCGGCACCTTCTTCGACGACGGCACCCTCAAACCCCTGACCGCCCTCGACGCCACCGGCAAGGTCACCATCCAGCACCTCGACCTCGCGACCCTCTCCCCCATGCTCCAGGCTGCTGGCCTCAAGGCCGCCCTCACCGGCTCCTCGGAGCTCACCCTCACCCTCGCCGGCGGGGCACATCCCACGCTCACCCTCGACCTCCCCATCACCAACCTCGCCGCCACCGGCGAGGCCACCGATGGCGACACCCTTCGCCTCCCCACCGCCACCCTCACCCTCAACGCCGCCCTCACGGCCGACACCCTCGATATCCAGAAGTTCCAGCTCGCCTCGCAGCTCCTCAACGCCTCGGCCCAGGGCTCCGTCAAACTCGACGCCGCCCCCAACGCCCCCACCGAGCCCTTCACCCTCAGCCTCGCTGCCGACGTCACAGGCCTCAAAAAGCAACTCCCCAAACTCCTGAACAGTGTCCCCGACACCCGCGCCGCCGCCACCCTCAACGGCTCCGCTGACCTCGCTGCCAAAACTTTCACCATCTCCGCCACCTCCGCCCTCAGCGAAAAGGACGACAAGACCGGTCAAGGCAACATGCTGGTCCTCGATCCGGGCACCCTCCTCTCGTGGGGAGCCGCCCCCCTCGACCTCCGTGCCACCGCCACCTACGACCTCGCCCGACTTCAGCAGATCATGAGCACCTCCCTTCCCACAGGAACCACCCTCGCCGGCGCCCGCTCGGTCAAGATCCACCTCACCGGCCCGCTCCACCTCGATGCCGCCGGCCTGCAGAAATTTGCCGCCCTCTCCCTCGAACCCACCGCCATCGGCTTCGACCGCATCGCCCTCAAGGGCTTCGATCTGGGCAAAGCCTCCGTCCCGTTCGCCATGACCTCCGGCGTGCTCACCCTCACCCCCACCGACGTCCCCGCCAACGGCGGCGTCATCCACCTCCGTGGCAGCCTCGACCTTGGGAAAAATATTTTCACCCTCGATAAGCCCGACAAGCCCACCGAGTTCCTCTCCAATCTTGCCATCAACCATGAACTTGCCGCCGGCGCGCTGGGCTTCCTCCCGCTCGTCTGGGGCGGCGACAAGGCGGGCAACCTGGCCGCCGTCTCCGGCACGCTCAACGTCTCTCTCGCCGACGCTTCCCTGCCCCTCGATCCCGCCCTGCTGAAGTCCAACGGCGTGCTCAATGGCTCCCTCCGCATCGACAACCTCTCCACCAACTCCCCGGTTTTCAAGCAGTTACTCGAACAGCTCGGCCCCATCGCCAAGATCACCCAGCCCGATATCCTCGCCATCCGCGGCGGCCAAATCCCCGAAACGCCTTTCGCCCTCGCCAACGGCAAGATCACCTACCACGACCTCACCATCCACGCCAACGCCGTCGATATCGTCCTCGGCGGCGCGGTCGGGCTCGACCAGACCATCGCCATGAACATGTCCATCAACACCAAGGCCGCCAACATCCCTATCCCCGTCACGCTCAAGGGGACGACCACGCAACCGCAGCTGACGGTTTCCCCCGACGCCCTCAAAAACACCCTGCAGAACGTGGCTCCCAAAGCGCTCGAAAATTTGCTGAACCGCAAATAATTCGGTGGCAAAAAGCAGAGCGGGGTCCGGCACGCACGGCGTGTCGGACCCCGCAACTATTGGTTTGCACTGGGTTTACTGCCCGTGACGCAGCTCGCCGGCCGATTCCGCGGCCATCGCGGGCTGCGCGTTGGCGATCGCCACGGGTGCGCCTTGGTCGCTCGCGGCACTGCCCTCTTCGCTGCCATCCTGCGAGCGGTTCTGCGCTCGCGCCAGCCCGCCCTTGCGTCCGGCGACGCGCGCCTCATCTGATGTAAACTCATGCGCCGTCCCACGTTCGTGCCCTTTCTTGGCGGCCATGGAGGCCTCCTGGGAACTGAACTCGTGGGCTGTGCCTTTCTCGTGAGCAGCGCGGCCGCCCTTGCTGGCGATCATGCGTTGTTTCTCTTTGTCCATCGACGCGAAACCGCGAAGGCTGCGGGTTGGCGACTGTTCCTGGTTTTCCATTATCAACACTCCTGTCGAATCCCGGCCGTAGCCCGCGAGACGCCCCATCTCGTGGTCAGGCCGTAAGTAACGAGATAACAAAGGACGTGCCGAGCTGGATCACAAACGAGAAATTGGGCACTTTCCGGCCGTAAAGTGGGGGTTTTTGACAGGTTTTTGCCGGTGGTGCGGTCGGTTCAAAAGAGGGCTTGCGGGCTGTGCGACAATTGTCCCGACCCTCCTGACGCATGCGACGAAATAGCCGTGTTGGGCTGATCGCCGCTGCTTTCGCCACGCTCTGGCCACCACTCCGCCGCGCTTCAGCAACGGAAAGAGCCCATCCGTGGCTCTTTCAGCACGGCGGGCTCTTTTCGCGGCCAGTTCGGCCTGGAGGATGGAAGACTGGGAAGGGTTAGCCCTTCTTGGCAAACACGAGGCGTTCGGTGCCATCCTGGGTGCGGACGGTCATGCGGACGCCATCGCTGAACTTGGCGTTGGAGAGGGCGTCTTTGAGGTCCTCGGCAGACTTGACGGCTTCCTTGCCCACATGGGTGATGACGTCGCCCGACTGCAGGCCGACATCGGCGGCGAGGCTGTCGGGTTGCACGGCGGTGATGACGGCACCCGGGCCAGCCGGGAGGTTGTAGCGTTTGGCGAGGGCGTCGTTCATGGTCTGGACGCTGACGCCGAGCTCGGCGGAGTCCCCGGTGGTTGGGGCCTTGGTGGAGCTGGTCGAGGCAAGCTGAGTCTGGTCGCGGGTGGCGGGTTGTTCACCGATGGGGAAGCTGACCTGATCGGTCTTGCCATCGCGGTAGACATCGAGGGTCACCTTGGTGCCGGGGGTGGTGCGGGCGATCTGGGTCCGCAGGCTGTTGACGGTGTCGACGGTCTTGCCGTCGATGGAGGTGATCACGTCACCGGCCTTGAGGCCGCCCTTGCCGCCGGGGCTGTCGGCGGTGATGCCCGCGACGAGAACGCCCTTATCGGCTTTGAAGCCAGATTCACGGATGTTGGCGATGAGGGCCTTGTCCTGGGGCGAGGGGTGGTTGACGTCTTCGATCATGACGCCGAGGTACCCGCGGACGACCTTTCCGTTTTTGATGAGGGAATCCATGATGTAGCGGGCGTCATTGGAGGGGATCGAGAAGCCGATGCCGTTGTAGCCACCGGTGTTGGAGGCGATGGCGGTGTTGATGCCGATGACCTCGCCCTGGAGGTTGACCAGCGGCCCGCCGGAGTTGCCGGGGTTGATGGCGGCGTCGGTCTGGAGGAAGTTTTCATAGGTGTAGCCGGAGAGCTTGGGGTTGTGCTCTTCGATGATGGGGACCTGGCGGCCCTTGGCGGAGATGATGCCCTGGGTCATGGTCTGTTCGAAGTTGAAAGGCGAACCAAAGGCGAGCACCCAGTCGCCGACCTGCAGCGCGTCGGAGTTACCGAACTTGGCATAGGTGAGGTGATCGGCCTTGATGCGGATGACAGCGAGGTCGGACTTGGGATCGGTGCCGACGACTTTGGCCTTGATTTCGCGGCCATCGTCGAGGCGGACGGTGATGTCGTCGGCACCGTCAACGACGTGGTTGTTGGTGAGGATGTAACCGTCGGCGGAGACGATGACGCCGGAGCCAGTGCCGCGCATGGTCTGCTGGGGCGCGCGTTGGGGGGTTCCGTCCTGCTGGCCGCCATCGTTGGGCTGAATCTGGAAGCCCGGGGGGAGGAGGCGTCTGAGCTGGTCGGGGAGGTCATTGGGATTGATGCCGCCCATGCCGCCCACGCTGGCGACATCGACTTTCTTGACGATGTCGATATTGACGACGGCGTCCTTGATGGCGTTGTGCACGGTGCGGAAGGCGTGGGAGAGGTCGTTGGCGGGCGCGATGACGGCAGCCTGGGGCTGCTCGGTCTGCTTGGCCGTCTGGCTGGGATTATCGGCAAAGGCTGAGTTGGTGTGGTTGAGTGTAAGGCTGCCGAAGTAAGAACCGGTCGCAATGGCTGCGGCGGCGACGGCGGACCATACAAAACGCTGCGGAGATTTCATGGGGTTATCCTCCAGTTGGAAACGGCCTGCAGATCAGAAAAGGTGACCAATACATAGCAAAAGACGCAGGCAGACGGGCGTATCTAACCGGTGTTGCAATCTTTTTTGGGAGCTTTTCAAAAATGTGAGGGGGTGGCGCGCAGATCTTAAACATTTTTGTTCAGGGGCGGAAACGTCTTTGTTCGAGGGTCCAGACAGGACCCACGAAGGGCACAAAGGCGCTGAGATCGGAAGAGCGTCGTGTAAGGAAAGAGTGTGGATTTCGGTGGTCGCCGTCACATAAAAAAAAAAAA
>CALCHA010000569.1 GCA_937901265.1 uncultured Phycisphaerales bacterium | reverse complement strand
CGCTCCTTCCGGGCGATAAGGCGTGGGTCCGCATCCTTCTGCAGACCACCGCGGGCGTCAAGTTCAGCCAGATCAATGCCGACTCGCTGACGTTTTACCTCGCCGGCACCGCGGATGTGCAGGCGCGCCTTTACGAGCAGATCCTGGGCCACACCACCGCCGCGGTCATCCAGCCCACCACGCGGCCGCCGCGTTGGCGCGAAACACTCGCCGGCACGGCGCCAGGGACCCCCACCAGCACCGCGCGCGTCGTGGGCTTCGATGAGCATCAGGCCCTCCTGCCCTATGGCCCGCGCTCCTTCCAGGGCTATCGGCTGCTGCAGGAATACTTCGCGTTCCCGCAGCGTTACTACCTTTTCGAGCTGCCCAACGTGCAAGCCGCCTTCAAACGCGGTCCCGAGACGCAGCTCGACGTCATCCTGCTGCTCAATCAGGCCGACCTGAACATTGAGAACGCGATCGACGCCGCGAACTTCGCGCTCTTCTGCACCCCCTCGATCAATCTGTTTCCGGTGCACGCCGACCGCATTCACCTTTCCGACAAGCTCTCGGAGTTCCAGGTGATTCCCGATCGCACGCGTCCGCTGGATTTTGAAGTGTTCAGCGTGCAGAAAGTCGCGGGCATCGGTGCCGGCAATGAGACGTTGCAGGAGTTCATGCCCTTCTACCGGGCGCGCGATGCCGAGGAGGGCGGGGCGTACTACACCGTCAACCGCGTGCCGCGCGTGGCCTCGGCGAAGGAGCAGCGTTTCGGCACGCGGACGCGTTACCCCGGCTCAGAGGTGTATCTGTCGCTGGTGGACGCCAAAAGCGCTCCCTACCCGACGGAACTGAAACAACTCGCCGTCGAGACCTATTGCACCAACCGCGACCTCGCCCTCACCGTTCCGATCGGCCGCGGGGAGAGCGATTTTACGATGGAAGCGGGCGCTCCGGTGTCGGCGATCAAGTCGATTTCGGGCCAACCCACCGCGCCGCGTCCGAGTTACGCGGAGGGCGACACGGCCTGGCGGATTATTTCGCATCTTACGCTCAACTATCTGTCGCTGGTGGACAGCCAGGGCGAGCAGGGGGCGACGGCCCTGCGCGATCTTTTGCGGTTGTACACCGGGCCGCTGGAAGGCAAAGCGGGCAGCGATGCCGCCGATTTCACGCACATCCGCAAGCAGGTCGAAGGCGTCAAGAACGTCGCCACCCGACAGGTGATCCGCCGCGTCAACAAGCCCGGCCCGATTTCCTTCGCCCGTGGCCTGGAAGTCACGGTGACCTTTGACGAACTCAATTTCGAGGGCACCGGCGTGTTCCTTCTGGGGGCGGTGCTCGACCGCTTTTTCAGCAAATATGTCTCCATTAACTCGTTCACCGAAACCGTGATCCGCACCGTTGAACGAGGTGAGGTGATGCGATGGCCAGCACGGCTGGGCCTGCGGCATACGCTGTAGACGAAGTTCCGCCCGAACAGCAAACCACGCGCGCCTCCGCGCTCGCGGCCCATGAGCTCATTGTCAAACTTCAGGACGAAGCCAACACCTACGATTTCTTTGAAGCCATCCGCCGCATCGAATGCGTGAACCCCGGCATCCCCAAGATCGGCACGTCGCACAAAATCGCCGAGGACCCGATCCGCTTCTGCCAGGAACCCTATCTCGCGTTTCCGCTGGGCGCCATCGCCAAAGTCGCCGGCGACGCCCTCACCAACAAGCCGCGCGTCTACGTCAACTTCATGGGCCTCTTCGGTCCCAATGGCCCCATGCCGCTGTTTTTTACCGAGTACGCCCGCGAGCGCATTCTGCACCACAACGACCACACGATCGCGCGTTTTCTCGACCTGTTTCATCATCGGATGGTCTCGCTTTTCTACCGCGCCTGGGCGATCAACCAGCAGCACATTTCCTATGAACACCTGGGCAGCGACCGCATCGCGGAATACATCGCCTCGCTCTTTGGCCAGGGCATCGACACGTATCACCGCCGCGACAGCGTGCCCGACTCCTCCAAACTCCATTACGCGGGCCGCCTCTCCGGTGCCCAGCGCAATGCCGAGGGGCTCGAAGCCGTCGTTGAGGACTTTTTCCAGATCAAGACCCGCGTCGAAACGTTCGTCGGCGAATGGATCGAACTGCCCGCCGATTCCCGCTGCCGCCTCGGCGAATCGCGGCACACCGGCCTGGTGGGTTCGACCGCGATCGTCGGCTCACGTATCTGGGAATGCCAATACAAGTTTCGCGTCATCATGGGTCCCATGAGCTACCGCGATTACCAGCGCATGCTCCCCGGCGGCGATTCGCTCCGCCGCCTCAAGGACTGGATCCGCAACTACATCGGCGATGAACTCGCCTGGGACGTGCAGCTTATCCTGAAAAAAGAAGAGGTTCCCGCCGCCCAGCTCGGAAAGAGCGGCCGCCTCGGGTGGAGCACCTGGACCAAGGCCAGGCCCATGCCCAGGGACGCTGACAACCTCATCCTCGACCCTCGACAAAATTGACCTCGGAAGGAAGAACCGCCGCCCGTGTGCGGCCTTGCGTAAAAGGATCCCGCGATGGCAGACATCAAACCGGTCACCATGTTCCGGAAGCTCGACTCCGTCGGCTACAAATGCTTTGAAGCCGCCACGGTCGCCGCCAAAATGGCCGGCAACCCCTACCTCGACATCGTCCACGTCCTCAACCAGATCCTCACCCTTCAGGACACCGACGTCCACCACATCCTCAATGCCTTCGGCATCAACCCGGCACGCCTCGCCACCGATCTCAGTGCCGCCATGGGCAAGCTCCCGCGCGGCGGCGGGGGCTCTTACATCGATTTCTCCGAGCGCGTCGTGACCCTCATGGAGGAATCCTGGAAATACGCCTCACTGCTCTACAACAGCACCAAAATTCGCACCGGCCACATGATCGTGGCCATGGTGAAGAACGGGACTCTGCGCAACTACCTTTACGCCGTCAGCCGCGAGTTCGAAAAGATCAAGCCCGATATGCTCACCGACGACTTCGCCAAGATCGTCGCCAGGAGCCCCGAGGAAGATCTCGTCTCCAAGGAGGGGGATCTCGGTGGGGGCGCCGCACCGGGTGAAGCTTCCGGGGCCGTCGCTCCCGCGCAGATGGGCAAGCAGGAAGCCCTGAAAAAATACACCAAGGATCTCACCGAGATGGCGCGCAAGGGCGAGATCGACCCGATCGTCGGCCGCGACGATGAAATCCGCCAGATCGTTGACGTCCTCATGCGCCGCCGGCAGAACAACCCGATCCTCACCGGCGAGGCGGGCGTCGGGAAGACCGCCGTGGTGGAAGGCTTCGCCCTGCGCATCGCCCGCGGAGACGTTCCGCCGCAGCTCAAGGACGTTTCGCTCCGCTCGCTGGAAATGGGCGTGCTCCAGGCCGGCGCCTCGATGAAGGGGGAATTCGAAAACCGCCTCAAGGCCATCATCGACGAGGTGCAGTCCTCGCCCAAGCCGATCATTTTGTTCATTGACGAAGCCCATCAGCTCATGGGTGCCGGTGGGGGGGCTGGTACCGGCGATGCCGCGCAGCTGCTCAAGCCGGCGCTGGCCCGCGGCACACTGCGCACCGTCGCCGCCACCACCTGGGACGAATACAAGAAGCACATCGAGAAGGACCCCGCCCTCGTCCGCCGCTTTCAGGTCGTGAAGATCGACGAGCCTGACGAGAAAAAGGCCATCCTCATGATGCGCGGCGTGGCCGCCTCGTTTGAGAAGCACCACAAGGTGCAGATCCTCGATGAAGCCATCGAAGCATCGGTGCGCCTCTCCGCCCGATACATCCCGGCGAGCCAGCTTCCCGACAAGTCGATCAAGCTGATCGACACCGCCGCCGCCCGCGTGGCCATCAGCCAGCACGCCGTGCCGGCGCAGGTCGATGACAGCCGCCGAATCATTGAAGCGCTGGAAACCGAGATCAACATCGTCAACAAGGAAACCGCCGTCGGCGTGAATCACAAGAACCGCGCGGCGGAGGTCAACGAGCGGCTCAAGGCGGAGCGCGAGCGTCTGGCTGGCCTGGAGAAGCGCTGGACCGAGGAGAAGGAGCTGATCAGCAAGGTGATCGACATCCGCTCGAAGCTCCGCGCCGCCGGAGAAGCGGTCGACCTCAAGCCCGGCGAAATCGCCGCCGACAAGGCGCTCATCGAAAAAGCCGCCGCCTCGCTCACCGCTCCCATGAAGCCCGAAGAACGCGACCGCCTGCTCGCCGAGCTGCAGGGCCTGCAAGCCAAAGTAACCGAGCTGCAGGGTGAAAACCCGCTGATCTTCCCCTGCGTTGACGCCCAATCCGTCGGCTCGGTCGTCGCCGACTGGACCGGCATCCCCGTCGGACGCATGGCGAAAAACGAAATTGAGCAGGTGCTCAAACTTGCCGACATCCTCGAACGCCGCGTCATCGGCCAGCGCCACGCGCTGGAGACGATCGCCAAGCGCATCCGGACCTCCCGCGCCCGCCTCGACAATCCCAACCGCCCCGTCGGCGTCTTCATGCTCGTCGGACCCTCCGGTACCGGCAAAACGGAGACCGCCCTCGCCCTCGCCGAGGCCCTCTTCGGCGGTGAGCAAAACCTCATCAAAATCAATATGGCCGAATTCCAGGAAGCCCACACCGTCTCGACCCTCAAGGGCTCGCCCCCGGGCTACGTCGGCTACGGCGAGGGCGGCGTGCTCACCGAAGCCGTTCGCCGCCGGCCCTATTCCGTCGTCCTGCTGGATGAGGTCGAAAAGGCCCACCCCGACGTCCATGAAATTTTCTTCGAAGTCTTCGACCGCGGCCACATGGAGGATGGCGAAGGCCGCGACATCGACTTCAAGAACACCATCATCATTCTCACGTCCAACGCGTCGCAGGACGTCGTGATCAACATGTGCAAGGACCCGGAGCTGCTTCCCGATGCCGAGGCGTTGGAAAAGGCGATGCGGCCGCACATGGTCAAGGTCTTCCCCGACGCCCTTTTGAACCGCCTGGTGGTGGTGCCCTTTTACCCCATCAGTAAGGAAATGCTGAAGATCATCATTAAGCTCAACCTCACCCGCGTGCAGAAGCGGGTGCAGGAAAACCACCAGGTACCCTTCACGTATGATGATGCCGTTCCTGAACTTATCGCCGATCGCTGCACCGAACTCGAACGCGGTGCCCGCATGGTTGAAGCCCTCATCACCAATACCATGCTCCCTGAGATTGGTCAGGAGTTTCTCGCCCGCATGGTCGAATCCAAGCCGCTCAACCGCGTCCATATTTCGGTGAATGACGGGAATTTCGCTTACGCTTACGACTGATCCCTGTCGCGTACTCTCCTGAAATGCCCTCCCGCACCCTCCCCCCCCGGGGGGGTGCGGGATCTAAAGGATAAAGCCATGACCGAAACCATGCGGACGATGAAATCCCGGGCGCTGTCGCTCGAGACCCCTCTCGGTGCCGACAAGTTGCTGCTCCTGAGCATGCACGGATCCGAAGCCCTCGGCCGACTTTTTCAGTACGAGCTCGACGTCTTCTCTGAAGGCGCTCCGGTCGACCCTGACAAAATTCTCGGCCAGAATGTCACCATCCGCCTCGACATCCCCAAGAAGGAGTCGCGCTACTTCAACGGCTACATCTCCAAGTTCACCCTGCTGGCCGTCGACGAATCCAAGGAGAATCGCAAGCTCTTCACCTACCGGGCGACCATGGTTCCCTGGACATGGTTCCTCACGCGCACCTCCGATTGCCGCATTTTTCAGGACAAAACCGTCCCGGAAATCATCGAAGAAGTGTTCCGCGACAAGCACATGACCGACTTCAAAAACGACTGCACCGAGACTTACCGCAAGTGGGAATATTGCGTCCAGTACCGCGAAACCGATTTCAATTTTATCTGCCGCCTCATGGAAAATGAGGGCATCTACTTCTATTTCAAACATGAGAACGGCAAGCACACCCTGCATTACGCCGACGCCCCCACCGCCCACAGCCCGGCCACGGGCTATGAACAACTCCACTTCGACCAGCCCGACATCTCCTCCACCCACGACGGCTACGTCTGGAACTGGGTCTTCGGCACCGAGATCACCCCCAACCAGTTCGCCCACACCGATTACGATCCCCTGAATCCCAAGACCGATCTGGGCAAATCGCTGAACGTCAATCACCCGCACGATCCCGGCACTTTTGAAATATTCGATTACCCCGGCAGCTACGTTACTCCCGACCACGCCAAGTTTTATGCCAACGTACGCATGCAGGAACACCTCGCCGAATATCAGGTCGCCAACGGCACCTCCTCCGCCCGCGGTATCTTCGTCGGGGCCACCTTCACCCTCCTCGATCACCCCATCATGCCCGAAGAGGAATACCTCATCACCAACATCTCCTACCAGCTCACCGGCGACGACATGGGTGCCGGGCTCAATCGCGGCGGCGGCGGCCAGGGTTACCTCTGCCAGATCACCTGCATCCCCAACAAGTGGAACTTCCGCCCCTCGCGCGTCACCCCCAAGCCCATCGTCCAGGGCCCGCAGACCGCCGTCGTCGTCGGCAAGTCGGGCGAGGAAATCTGGACCGACAAATATGGCCGCGTGAAGGTCAAGTTCTTCTGGGATCGCGACCCCGCCAAGGACGAGACCTCTTCCTGCTGGGTCCGCGTCTCGCAGAATTGGGCCGGCAAACGCTGGGGCATTCTCTTCACCCCGCGCATCGGGCAGGAAGTCATCGTCGATTTCCTCGAGGGTGACCCCGACCGTCCCATCATCACCGGCCGCGTCTACAACGGCGAAAACACGCCGCCCTACGACCTGCCCACCGCCGCCACCATCTCCACCATCAAGACCAACTCCTCCAAGGGCGGCCAGGGCTTCAACGAGGTCCGCTTCGAGGACAAAAAAGGCGAGGAGCAGCTCTTCATCCACGCCGAAAAGAACATGGACATCCGCGTCAAAGCCGACCGCTTTGAAACCATCGGCCACGATCGCCACCTCGTCGTCGACAACGACAAGTACGAACACATCAAGCAGAAACGCCACGAGATCGTCGACAGCGACCACATCGAGCTCATCAAGGGCGACCGCAATCTCAAGGTCAACGGCAAGGAAGCCAAGGAAGTCGTCGGCACGCTGTCGCTGAAAGTCACCGGCGACGTCGCCGAGAACTTCGGTGCCAAGCACTCCGAGATCGTCGAGGACAAGTATTACCTCAAGGCCGACGACATCGTCATCGAAGGCAAGACCGCAATCACCATCAAGGTCGGCAGCAGTTACATCGCGATCGACGCATCGGGCATTGAACTGGGCACCAGCGGCACCTTCGACATCAAGGCCGGCGGCGCTACCACCATCGCCTGCGACGCCAGCACCACCATCAAGGCCGCCTCTGGCATGACCATCAAGGCGGCGCAAATCGCCATCAATGGCCAGTCCACGGCCGAGCTCAAGTCGCCCTCGACCACCGTCGAGGGCGATGGCACGCTCACCCTCAAGGGCGGCGTCTGCATGATCAATTGATCCGTCGCTCCAGTCCTGTCTCCGCGAGCCCCCGGCCTCGCCGCTGTCTTCTCCAGGTGCCTCATGCATTACGTCCGTGCCCATCGAACCGATACCATCCCGAGCCTGGCGCTCTACTTCGGCTTCTTCTGGAAGACCCTCTGGAACCACCCCGAAAACGCTGAACTCAAAGCCGCACGCAAAAACCCCAACGTCCTGCTCTCCGGCGACAAGGTCTTTATCCCCGATCTCCAGCAGAAATATGAATCCCGACCGACCGACGCCCAGCACCGCTTCCGCCGCAAGGGAGACCCCGCCAAAATCAGCATCAAGCTCATGCGCCGCGGCAAGCCCCGGGCCAACGTCCCCTACGTCCTCGATATCGGCGAGATCACCTGCCAGGGAACCACCGATGGTGAGGGCATGATCCACGAAGCCGTCCCCGGCGACGTCGGTAGCGGCATCCTTACCCTCAACAACGGCAAGGAAAAGTACAAGGTCCGCCTCGGCGCCCTCGACCCGGTCGACAGCGTCTCGGGCGTTCAGCAGCGCCTCATCAACCTCGGCTACCCGCTCAAGGAAACCGGCGATCTCGACGTTGCCACCGTCCGCGCCCTCTCCCGCTTCCAGTCCAAGTACCACCTCACCGTCACCGGAAAAATTGACGACCCCACCACCGCCAAACTTTCTGAAATCTGCCAGTAACGCCCCGTAACCCCGAAGGTGCTCCATGGGACTCCTCGACAGCGCAATTGATCAGGCCTCCGATATGCTCGGCGGAGCCACCGGCTCATCCGCCCCCAAGCCCGACGCACAATCCCCCCTCACCTGGCAGGATGGCGGCGATCTCGACCACCCCGACGATCAGGCCCCCATCACCGCCAACACCAACGTCCAGGACACCCAGCCCAACGCCCACGACGCCCCTGAACCCATCGAATTCCCCCACTACGGCTACGTCCACCGCGAAATGTCCAACTACTTCCCGCACGACAAATTCACCAACGCTCCCGGCAAAGCCCCCATCGGCCGCGGCATCCTTTTCCGCGACGCGCTGGAACGCGAGGCAAACCTCCTCTTCGGCTTTATCGCCTCCACCATGGCCGTTCACCAGGAATACACATCCGCCTCCGGGGCCCTGGCGGCCGTCAGTGGTCTGATCAACAAAATCGCCGGCACCGATTCGGGCTCCTCCGATCCCAGCCCCGGCTCGCTGCAGCACCTGCTCAACGCCCTCTCCACCGCCGGCAAGCCCATCAACGACAAAAAGATCGAGTACATCCCCCTTCACCTCGCGGGCATCAACTTCCACCAGGTCCGTTCCGATTACCTCAAATACTGCAGCGAAAAACTCGACCCGCCCTACCTCACCCACAAAAAAGAGGCCAAGAAGGATGACCCTCTCGGTTCCGCCACCGACAAGCTGGTCAATCTCTCCTTCCTCGGCGACGGGGCCAACACCGTTTTTTCATTCCTCACCAAGGCCACCGATATTTACATCGGGCTCTACCTCAAGCTGCGAAACGCCTACGAGCCCAAAATCGAGGACGTCTGTCGCCGCACCAGCATCGACGTTATCCGCAAATACCAGGTCAACACCTACGCCTGGTGGTACACCCCGCCCAAGGCCCCCAAGGCGGCGGACACGCCCCCGGCCGACACCCGATCCGACTTGGAAAAGAAGCTTGAGAGCCCCCTCGATGACGCCAAAAAGGCGGGAGCGGGAACGCGCGACGACATCGTCAACGCCCTGGGTGTGCCCGACCCCGACAAGCCCGCCCCCGGCGAGGCCGCCATCGAGGAACTCTTCGCCATGTTCGGCTCCGAGCCCGCCGACGACGAGCCTCCCAAGACCCAGCTCGGCGATTTCAGCACAAACTTTTTGCCCGATCTTGGAAAGAAAAAAGAGGATGCTGCCCCGGCTGACGACAAGCCCAAGCCCAAGCCAGACCCCAAGAAAAAGCCCAAGCCGGTCGATCCCGAACATGCCATGGGCGCCCTCGTCGTCACCGCCTTCACCCAGGTGATCTTCGGGGACGAAGGCGATCATCTTCCCGGCCCCGTGAAGTTCGTCATCCAGAAGATCGCCTGGGCCGGCGTCGAATTCCTCAAGGCCGTCTACATCCGCCTCTGCCGCACCGTCGACACCCCCATCAGCCAGGAATGGCTGCAGGAAACCGCCACCCAGATGATCACCGGGAAAGTCTACACGGCCATCGAGCACCTGCTGCCCTTCCTTGCGAAGGCGGAGAATGCCGACGTCGGCGTCCAGGGCCTCACCCTCGGCGGCAAGAAATTCGCGGATCAGGGCAAGGCGGCGCTCACCAAGCTCGTGGGCGGATGGATCAGCATCATCCTCAAGCTCTACACCTTCGACCTCGCCGCGCGCATCCAAACGCTGCAGGCCTACGCCTACGACACCCAGCCTGCCACCGCCCCGACGACGCCCCCCACCAAGCCCAGCCTCAGCCTCACCATGGAGGTCTACCTCGGGGCCCTGCCGCAGTTCCTCGCCCTTACCACCCGCAACCTCATTTTCCCCTTGTGGAAAAAAGTCTTCATTGAACTCGTCG
>CALCHA010000568.1 GCA_937901265.1 uncultured Phycisphaerales bacterium | reverse complement strand
GAGACGCCTTCGAAGTGCACAACGGTAAAGACGTCAAGCGTGTGTTCGTAACCGAAGACATGATCGGCCACAAGCTCGGCGAAGTTTCCCTTACCCGGACCGTCAAAGGCCACACGGCCGGCAAGAAGGAATAAGGCAAGTATCACCCCGTGCCGGTCTCTCACCGTCACTACCCACGAGGATAGTCATGGCATACGTTTCCAAATGGCGCTTCGCCCGCATCACCGCACGCAAGGCACGCCTGCTCACCGACCTCATCCGGAACAAGCCGGTCGAGGAAGCGTTGGACTTGCTGAAGTTCAACAAGAAGCGCGGCGCGATCATGGTGGCGAAGGTGCTCAAGAGCGCCATCGCCAACGCGGACGCGAAAGAGGCCGACACCGAGTCGCTGTTTGTCTCGGCGACCTTCTGTGATGATGGTCCCATCATGAAGCGCTTCATGCCCAAGGATCGCGGCAAGAGCTTCTCGATCTTCAAGCGGCTTTGCCACATCACGGTGGAAGTCGATGAAGGGTCTCCCAAGCTGACCAAAGCGCAGCGCCGCAAGGCTGACATTCGCGCTGGTCGCCTCGCCAAGAAGAAACCCGCTGCCGGCGAAAAGAAGACTGAAGCCGCCGTCGAAAGCAAGTAAACCCCCGGCGCGGCTCAACCCCCCGCCTGCTCTATAAGAGGTCCCGCTCATGGGTCAGAAGATTCATCCCAACGGTTTCCGGGTCGGCATCACCGAAGGCTGGAACAGCCGCTGGTTCGCCCCCAAAAAACTCTTCGGCGAATTGCTCGTCGAGGACCAGAAGATCCGGGCGTACGTCGACAAGAAACTCAACCGCCAGGCGCCCTATGCCGCGATCGCCAAGGTGGAGATCGAGCGCACCCGCGAAGAACTCAAGGTGGTGCTGCACACCGCCCGCCCGGGCGTCGTCATTGGGCCCAAGGGTGCCGAAGTGGACAAGCTCCGCAACCAGCTCGAAGACCTCACCGGCCGCAAGGTCAAGGTGGAGATCGCCGAGATTGGTCGCCCTGACCTCAATGGTCAGCTGATGGCCGAGTCGATTGCCGAGCAGCTCAAGAAGCGCTCTGCTTTCCGCCGCGTCCTCAAACAGAAGGGTGACGCCGCTCGTAACGCCGGAGCCAAGGGCATCAAGATTCAGATTTCCGGCCGCATCGGTGGCGCGGAAATCGCCCGCGTCGAAAAGTCGATCCAGGGCTCGATTCCGCTGCACACGCTGCAGGCCAACATCAGCTACGGCCAGGTCCATGCCCGCACGCCTTATGGCGTCATCGGTATCAAGTGCTGGATCTACCAGGGCACGTACGCCGAAACCGACGCCCAGGCCGCCGTCGCCGGCAGCAACCAGCCTCGTCGTCCCCGTCGGCGGTAATGAAAAGTTTTAAGTTTCAGGTGTCGAGTTTCGAGCAATTGAAATTCTTCCCAGCTTGAAACTTGAGACCTGAAACTCGAAACTCAGGAGTCTTCCATGGCCATGATGCCAGCCCGCGTCAAGTGGCGCAAACAACAACGCGGTGTCATGAAGGGCAACGCCACCCGCGGCAACAAGGTGTCCTTCGGCGAGTACGCCATCCAGTCGCTCGAGCCCGGCCGCATCAATGGCCGCCAGATCGAAGCCGGACGTATGGCCTGTACCCACTACATCGCCCGTGAAGGCCGCGTGTACATCCGCATTTTCCCGCACAAGAGCTTCTCCAAGAAGCCGCTGGAAACGCGAATGGGTACCGGCAAGGGCGAACCGGATCACTGGGCCGCTGAAGTCAAGCCCGGCACGATCCTCTTTGAGATCGCGGGCGTGGAAGAAACCGTGGCTCGGCGTGCGTTTGCCCGCGTGGCCTACAAGATGCCGGTTCGCTGCCGTTTTGTGAAACGCCGTCACACGCTGTAAGTTTTCGTAAATACCGCGTCGTCTGACGCCAGTCGCAGGACTATCATCATGCCTACCGAATCGCTCAAAGAGTTCCGCAGCATGGCCCCTGATCAACTTCAGGCCCGCGAAGAGGAACTTCGCCAGGAACTCTTCAAACTTCGTACCGGAGCCTCCACCGAAAAAGTGAAGGACATCTCGAAGTTTCTGAAGATCAAGAAAGACATCGCCCGGATCAAGACGATCCGCCGCAGCAACGAACTCAAGACCTCCACGGCCCAGGCGTAAGCAGGAAAAGATATGACCACCGCAACCGCACCCGCCACCGAAGCCTCCCATGCCGGCAAGAACCGCAAGCTGCGTGCACGCCTTATCGGCATGGTCACCAGCGACAAGGTCACCAAGACCCGCAAGGTCGTCTTTGAGTACCTCGCGCGGCACGCCAAGTACAACAAGTACGTCAAACGTCAGACGGTGCTCCACGTCCATGACGAGAAGAACGAGTCGCGCGTCGGCGACCAGGTGGAAGTGATGAGCTGTCGGCCCATCTCCAAGACCAAGACCTACCGCCTCCTTCGCATCGTCGTCAAGGGCACCCAGATCGACACCTCCATCCTCGAAGGCGAAGCTTCCCGGATGTTCGAGAAGAAGAAACAGGAAGAGGCCGCCGCGGCAAAGACCGAAGCCGCCAGCCACTAAGCATACGTCACCCGTCAGCAGGCGGTCTCTGACCACTGACCACTGACTACCGAGGAAACCATGATCCAGCAGCAGACACGAGTCGACATCGCCGACAACACCGGCGCGAAAACAGCCATGTGCATCAAGGTCCTCGGTGGATCGACTGCCCGCGGCAAGTTCACCCGCAAAGTGGCCTCGGTCGGCGACCTCATTGTCGTCGCCGTCAAGACCGCCACGCCGAACGGTGACGTCAAGCTGCACGATGTTGCCAAAGCCATCATCGTCCGCACCCGTCAGCCCATCCGCCGCACGGATGGCTCTTACGTCCGCTTCGACCGCAACGCCGCCGTCATTGTCGACGCCGACGGGAACCCCCGCGGCACGCGTATCTTTGGTGCGGTGGCCCGCGAACTCCGCGAGAAGAACATGATGAAGATCGTTTCCCTCGCTTCTGAAGTTGTCTGAGTTTAGCCGGCGGTTTTCATCGCCGTTTCGAAAGGTTAGTCATGGCAGCGCGAATCAAAAAAGATGATATCGTCTACATCCGCTCCGGCGATGATAAGGGCAAGACCGGCAAGGTCCTGCGCCTCCTTGACAACAAGGTGGTCGTCGAAGGCGTGAACGTGGTGTGGAAGCATCTGAAGCCAACGCAGAATGCCCCCAAGGGCGGTCGCATCCAGAAGGAAGCGGCGATCCACATGTGCAAGGTGCAGCCGGTGGATCCCAAGACTGGTCGGGGCACCCGCGTGAAGTTCAAAACGGAGAACGGCGAAAAACGCCGCGTCGCCGCCAAGACCGGCAATGACCTCGGCCTCGTCTCGAAGCACTGACGTTCGCCTTTTCCCCTTGAATCCGGTTCGCCGGACGTAATCAGGTAACTACCCAAACCCTCCGCAACCAAGACCCGCTTGGGGCCGGAGCTAAAGGAACCCAGCCATGGCCAAAGACGAGAAGAAGCAGGACAAGAAGCCGACCCGGACGCCCGACCAGATCGAGGCCGAAAAGGCCGCCAAGGTTGCCAAGAAGGCCGAGATGGCTGCCAAGGCCAAGGAAGCCGGCACTGCCGCCGCGGATAAGCCCAAGGATGAAGCTGCTCCCGCCAAAGGCAAGGGCGGCAAAGGGGCCACCGGTGGCGCCGGTCGCAAAAAAGACGATGGCGTCGAAGCCCAGGCCTTCCCCAAGGACTACCTGCCGCGTCTGAAAAAGCGTTACGAAGCGGAAATTGCCCCGGCGCTGATGACCGACCTCAAGATCAAGAACAAGATGGCCCTCCCGCGTGTCGAGAAGGTCGTTATCTCCATGGGTCTGGGCAAGGCCATTTCCGAACGGCCCCGGCTTGAAGCCGCCGTGAAAGACCTGACCCTGATCGCCGGCCAGAAGGCTGTCGTTTGCAAGGCCAAGAAATCGGTCTCGAATTTCAAGCTTCGGGAAGGCATGGAAATTGGCGCCAAGGTCACCCTCCGCGGCAACCGCATGTGGGAATTCCTCGACCGCCTCATCATCCTGGCCATCCCCCGCGTCAAGGACTTCCGCGGACTGAATCCCAAGGGCTTCGACGGCCGCGGCAACTACAACATGGGCATCGCCGAACAGACCGTCTTCCCCGAAGTCGATTCCGCCGCCGTCACCTTCCACCAGGGCATGAACATCACCATCGTCACCACCGCCGGCAACAACGACCGCGGATTCAGCCTCCTCAAACACCTCGGCATGCCCTTCCGCCAGGACGAAGCCGCCGCCAAGAAAGCTGGATAACCGTAACCGTCACTCAGGACTCAGAACTCAGCACTCAGGACTACGATTATGGCCACTACCGCCTGGAACGTTCGCTACAAAAAACGCCTCGAGCTTGTCCAGAAGTACGCCGAACAGCGGCGCAAGCTCAAGGAAGAAAAGAATTACGCGGCCCTCGCCAAACTCCCGCGCAATTCCTCCCCCACGCGCCTCGCCCGCCGTTGCGAACTCACCGGGCGCCGCCGCGGCTATTACCGCAAGTTCAAAATCTCCCGCATCATGCTCCGCGAACTCGCCCACGCCGGCCTCATCCCCGGCATGCGCAAGAGCAGCTTCTAAAAC
>CALCHA010000567.1 GCA_937901265.1 uncultured Phycisphaerales bacterium | reverse complement strand
GTATTGTAGGCGGCTCGGTTTTGTTGGCGGAGATGTGCATGGCGGTGAAAGCGGCGAGGCGGTCGGCGACGGCAAACGGCGGCGCGGTTGGCGTGGCGGTCGTTGGATGCGGGGTGATCGGATCGGCGGTGTGCGCGGCGCTGCTGCTAGAGGGGGGGACGCGCGGGCTGCTGCGGCGGCGCTCGGGGGTGACGGTGATGCTGCGGCACGTGGTGGAACGGGATCAGGTGAAGGCGGCGGAGGCGGGGATCCCGCGGAAAGTGATGACGGCGGACTTCGGGCGCGTGCTGACGGACCCGGCCACGCAGGTCGTGGTGGAGCTGATCGGGGGACTGGAACCGGCGCGCACATTCGTGCTGCAGGCGCTGCGCGCGGGCAAACATGTGGTGACGGCGAACAAATATCTGCTGGCGGTGCATGGGCGGGAAATCTTTGCGGCGGCGAAGCGGGCGGGACGCTGCGTGCAATTTGAAGCGAGCTGCGGCGGGGCCATCCCGATCATCGGGGCGCTCACCGAAAGCCTGCTGGCCAACGAGATCACGCGGGTGGTGGGCATCGTCAACGGAACGTGCAATTACATTCTGACGCAGATGACGCGCAATGGGGAAAGCTACGCCGATGCGCTTGCGGGCGCGCAGGCGGCGGGATTTGCGGAGCGGGATCCGACGTTTGATGTGAATGGGACGGACTCCGCGCACAAGCTGGCGATCCTGTCGAGCCTGGCGTTTGGCGTGGATGTGCCGCTGGAGGAGATCGAGGTTTCGGGGATCGACCGGCTGTGCGATGTGGACCTGCGGTTCGCGAAGGAGTTCGGGTATGTATGCAAGCTGCTGGCGATAGGAGAAAAGGTCGACGCACGCGGGGAAGGCGGCGGGGCGGGCGCGGGCGAGGGAGCGCTGAGCCTGTGCGTGCATCCGACGTTTGTGAAGAACGATCAACTGCTGGCGAATGTACACGGGTCGTTTAATGCGATTAGCGTGGCGGGACATGCGGCGGGGGAGACGGTGTATTTCGGGCGCGGCGCGGGGGGCAAGCCGACGAGCTCGGCGGTGATCTCGGATATTCTGGAGATCGGGCTGGGAACAGCGCCGCTGCTGTTCGCGCGATTGCCGCTGCTGACGAAAAAGGCGCCGGGGGCGTTCGTGGCGCGGCGCGAGGCGGCGTCACGGAATTATCTGCGGGTGACGGCACTGGACGTGCCGGGGGTGATGGGGCGCGTCGCGAACATTTTGAGCGGGCACGGGATTTCGCTGGCAGGCATCAATCAGCATGAGAGCCAGGCGGGCGCCGCGGTGCCGATTGTGATCATGACGCACGGGGTTAAGGAAGGGGATGTGGCGGAGGCGATGAAGGAAATCGATGCGCTGGAGGGGATCACGGCGCGGACGGTGCGGATCCGGGTGCTGGGGTAAAATTGGGGGAAAGTTGGGCCAACGGGCGCGGCGCGATTTGGAAGGCGAAGGAAGCACTCCGTGGTATACTGGCGTCATGCGACCTTTGGATAAAATTCGGCTCGACAAGAGCGTGGTTGAGGTGTTTGGTTCCTTCTCCGAGATGGAAGAAGCGGATGCCCTACAGGCGATGTCATACACGCCGCAGCAACGCTGGGAGCAGATGGAACTTATTCGGCAGATGAATCATGTCGGTTATGACCCCGTTACCAGTCGAATTCCAAGACCTGTTCAGATTATTGAATGCACACGCGGCCGAGTACCTGCTCATCGGTGGCGCACCTTGAGAAATTTCATCGAATTGCAAAGCGGAAGAAGCCAAAATGAAATATGTGATCGTGATTCCGGATGGGGCGGCGGATGTGGGGATGGAGGAGCTGGGGGGGAAGACACCTTTGGAAGCGGCGGTGAAGCCGCACATGGATGCGGTGGCGACGCGGGGGAAGCTGGGGACGGTGCGGACGACGCCGCCGGGATATGCGGCCGGGTCGGATGTCTGCACGTTGTGCCTGCTGGGATATGACCCGGTGAAATATCATCCGGGGCGGGCGCCGTTGGAAGCGGCGGCAATGGGGCTGACGCTGGATGCGGAGCTGGACTGGGTGTTCCGCTGCAATCTGGTGACGATCGTCGAGGGGGTGATGATGGATCATTCCGCGGGGCATATCGGCGACAAGGAAGCGCGGATTCTGCTGGATGCGGTGCGGGCGGCGCTGGCGCCCGATCCGGGCACCCCGCCGCTGATGTTTTACCCCGGCGTGAGCTATCGGCGCCTGATGACATACCG
>CALCHA010000566.1 GCA_937901265.1 uncultured Phycisphaerales bacterium | reverse complement strand
GGAAAACCCGTGGCGTCGGCGCAGGTCCAGCCGATGGAGGATCTGGATCAGGCGTATGGTCTGATCCTGTACCGCAAGAAGCTCGCCAGCGCCGTCAAGGGATCGCTCTTTTTACCCGCGGCACGAGATTACGTTTTCGTGATGCTGGACGGCAAAGTGATCGCGGATGGGCTCACCGATCCGAAGCGACCGAGCTTCACGGTCGATGTGAACGCGCCCGCCGGCAGCACGCTGGACATCCTTGTGGAAAACATGGGGCGCACCAGTTCGCCCTTCGACCAGCGGAATAGTCGCAAGGGGCTCGAGGGCAATCCGACGCTCGACGGGGTCGCGCTGAAGGACTGGCAGATCTCCACGATGCCGCTGACCGAGGGCCCGCTTGCCACCACGCATACCGGGCCCGTCGGGATTCCGACCGGGCCGACCCTCTACCGCGGCAGCTTCACGCTGCCTGCGAAGGGCGAAACGTATCTGAACCTGCAGGAGTGGACGTTCGGCGTGGTGTGGGTGAATGGGCACAATCTGGGGCGGTTCTGGAATGTGGGCGCGTCGCATTCGTTGTATCTGCCGAGCACGTGGCAAAAAACGGGGCGCAACGACATCACGGTTCTCGAGTTGGGGCCGCCTCCCCGGACGGCGCAGGTGAAGGGGGAAACGGAGATGGCGATCGCGCCGGTGAAGCCCTTCCGTCCGCTCTGGTCTTCGGGGCCGGCGCAGCAGCTCAGGCACGTCGAAGGGCAGGGCGACGAAGGCGGTGGTTTGCAGTAAACTGCAGGTCCGTTATTCCCCCTGTTCAGCCGGCGAGCATTGCTCGTTGTTGCATCGCGGAGACCCAGCCATGCCGATCGATGAAATCCTGTTCGAAGCCGAAGAATCCATGGAAAAAGCCATTGACCACCTGAAGCACGAGCTTTCGGGGTTGCGGACGGGGCGGGCGCACACGTCGCTCGTGGACCGGGTGCGTGTCGAGTATTACGGCGCGCAGACCGACCTGCGTGCGTTGGCTTCCATCACCACGCCGGACGCCTCGAGCATTCTGATCAAGCCGTTCGATCCCAGCTCGCTCAAGGACGTGATCCGCGGGCTGGAGGCGGCGAATCTTGGCATCAACCCACAATCGGACGGCAAGCAGATTCGCATGGTGCTGCCGCCGTTGTCTGGCGAGCGGCGGCAGCAGCTTGCGGGCAAGGCGAAGGAGGCGGCGGAGCAATCACGCATTGCGCTGCGGAACATCCGCCGCGACGCGAACAAGAAGGTGGACAACGAAGAGAAGGAGTCGCTGATGACGGAAGATCAGGTCAAGAGCGGCCGAGACGACGTGCAGGAACTGCTCAAGAAGTTCGAGGCCATGGTGGAGACGCTGGTGGCGCAGAAGACCCGGGAAATCACGGAGGTGTGAGGGCTTCAGCCGCGGACGCGTTCGCGGAGGAGCCGCGTGACTTCCGCCACGGGGGTGGCCCAGTCCTTGAAGGCCGGCTGGCGAAAGAGCCGGAAGGTGGGATACCAGGGCGTGTCGGTGCGATCGAGGAGCCACATGTGGCCGGGGGCATGTGCGAGGAGCATCCACACGGGCCTGGCGAGGGCACCGGCGACGTGCACCACGGACGTGTCGATGGAGATCAGGAGATCCATGTTCTGCAGGATGGCGGCGGTATCGGAGAAATCCTGGATGTCGGCGTCAAGGTCGGTGAAGTCGGCGTCGGGGGCGCTCCAGGCCGCGGGCAATTGTCCCGATTTCGCCTGTGCCGCCGCGGGCCCTTTCTGCAGGGAATAAAAGGAGACGACGGGGACCTGCGCGAGTGGCGAAAAGGCCTCGAGCGAGGCGGAGCGCAGGAAGTTTTCCAGCTGGAATGCCCCGCCCTCCCACACCAGGCCGACGCGGAAACCATGGCGGCTCCGGGACAGCCGCTCCTTCCATCGCGCCACCTTTTCCGGATTCGCGGCGACGTAGGGAACGTCGTGCGGAATGTTCTCCAGCGTGGTGTGAAACGCGCCGGGCAGGCTCATGATGGGCAGGTGGGTGTCGAACCGCGGCATGGGCATGTTGGTCGTCACCACTTCCCGCACGCCGCGGACGGAAGTCATCAGTTCCACCAGCTGCGGCTGCACCACGAGGATCACGTGACCGCCCTTTTCCTCGGCAACCTTCGTGGCATAGCGGCCGAAGAAAACGGTATCGCCGAGGCCCTGCTCTGCGTAGAGGAGGATGCGCTTGCCTTGCAGGGGCGAGCCATCCCACTGCGGCTGTGGGAAATTCACGGCATATCCGCGGAGGGAGGGATGTTTCCAGCGCCATTCGTAGGGCGGCCAGGCCTCGGCATAGCGTCCGAGTACGAGCAGCGCCACGGAGTGAGCGAACCGCAGGATGGGGTTCTCGGGCTCCATGGAGAGCGCCTGGTGAAGCGCCGCGAGGCCTTCGGGGGCCCGCCCTGCGCGCACCAGGATGATGCCTTTGGAATGGTGCAGGCGCGCGAGGTTGCTCAGCGCCAGGCCGCGGTCGATCGCCGCGAGAGCCTCGGGGAAATTCCCAAGGATTCCCTGGGCATCGGCGATGAGGGTCCAGGGTTCGGCGGTTCCGGGGTGGTCAGCGGCGGCGCGGGTGGCGATCTTGAGCACCTCATCGTAGCGTTTGAGACGATGCTGGCAGGCGGCGAAATTCAGGGTCGCCACGAGATCCTGCGGATCATGGCCCACGATCTGCCGGAACAATCCCTCGGCGTCCTCATAGCGGCCGCAATTCATGAGGGCGGAGCCGAGGTTTTTGCCGATGGCCAGGTTGGAGGGGGCGAGGGTGAGGGCGCGTTGCTGGCATTTGAGGTTTTCCTCATGTCGCCCGAGGATCTCGAGGCAGACGCCCAGGGAGCTGAGCGTTTCGGGATTGTTGGGCTCGATTTCGGTGGCCTTCTGGAAGTAGGGGAGCGCCTCCTGCGGGCGGGTGCTGATGAGGACGCAGCCGGCGTGGACGTAGGCCAACTGCTGGCGTGGGTCGAGCTCGATGGCGCGCAGCGCGGCGGCGAGGGCTTCGTCGTTGCGGCCGGCTTGCCGCAGGATGGCGGCTCGATTGGTGTGGGCCGAGGAACTTTGCGGGCTCACGGCGATCGCCTGATCCACGGCGGCCAGCGCGGCGGCCGTGTTGCCCACCGTCCGCTGGACTTCCGAGAGGTTGATGAGGGTGTCCAGGTGTCCGGGGCGCAGGGCCAGGGCTCGTTCGATGAAGGGCACACCCTCTTTGGGGTGGCCGGCCTGGTAAAGCATGACGCCGAGCATGTGCAGGGCTTCGACGTTGTTGGGATTGAAAGCGAGGACCCGGCGGAAGGCGACTTCGGCCTCCGGGAATCGCCGCTGGCGCTGCAGCGTCATGGCGGACTGGAAAGCATCGACTTCCTGGGCGGTGACAATGGGCATGACGTCAACCTGCGAGGTGTGAGAACAGAAAACTCTTATCCATTCTCGGCGGTGAAGTCCAGTGTGTTGAGGCGATCCCTGCGGCCGCACGTCGACATGCGATGGGCTGCCGCTTTGGCAGGCTGCGGCCGAAAAAAGAGAGGACAAGGGGGAAAAAGACGGGGTTGGGGGGCTGGTACGCGCTTTGTTTATAGCGTACCCAACACGCTGAAACTTTTCGAAGCGCGACTCCCGCCTGGCGGGAAAGGATCTTTATGCGTATGGACAAGCTGACGATCAAGGCTCAGGAAGCGCTGCAGGCGGGGCAGGCGCTGGCCGCGGAAATGCAGCACAGTGAGTTTGGGCCGTTGCATCTGCTGGGAGCGCTGTTGGCGGATAAGGAAGGCATCGTGCGGCCGATCCTGGGCAAGCTCGGGGCGGATGCGGGGCGCATCGCGACGCTTGTGCAGGCCGAGCTCAAGCGGATTCCGACGGTCTCTGGCGGGGCGAATCTGGGGGCGAGCCGCGAGTTGCAGAACGTGCTTAATGACGCCCAGAAAGAGGCAGACCGCCTCACGGATGAGTACCTTTCCACGGAGCACTTTCTGCTGGCGCTGGCAGCGGTGAAGTCGGCGGCGAAGGAGGTGCTGTCGCTGATGGCGGTGACGCCGGACAAGATTTTGAGTGCCCTGAAAGAGGTTCGGGGCAACACGCGGGTGACGGACCAGAACCCGGAGGACAAGTTCCAGGCGCTGGAAAAGTATGGCCGCGATCTGGTGGAGGCGGCGCGCAAGGGCAAGCTCGACCCGGTGATTGGTCGGGATGATGAGATTCGGCGCTGCATGCAGGTGCTCTCGCGGCGGACGAAGAACAACCCGGTGCTGATCGGCGAGCCGGGGGTTGGCAAGACGGCAATCGTCGAGGGGCTGGCGCAGCGGATTTTGAAGGGGGACGTGCCGGAGTCGCTGAAGAACAAGCGGTTGATGGCGCTGGACATGGGGTCGCTTATCGCCGGGGCCAAGTTCCGCGGCGAATTTGAGGACCGTCTGAAGGCGGTGCTCAAGGAAGTGGAATCGTCGCAAGGCGGGGTGATCCTGTTCATCGATGAAATCCACAACGTGGTGGGTGCCGGGAAGGCGGAGGGGTCGATGGATGCGGGCAATCTGCTCAAGCCGATGCTGGCCCGGGGGGAGCTGCGCTGCATCGGGGCCACCACGCTCGACGAATACCGCAAGTACATCGAAAAGGACCCCGCGCTGGAGCGCCGCTTCCAGCAGATCTACGTCGGACAGCCCACGGTTGAGGACACGATTGCCATTCTCCGGGGCCTGAAGGACCGCTACGAGACGCACCATGGCGTGCGGATTCAGGATTCCGCGCTGGTTGCCGCGGCGACGCTCAGCCACCGCTATATCGCGGACCGGTTTCTGCCGGACAAGGCGATTGACCTCATTGACGAGGCGGCCAGCCGGCTGCGGATTGAGAACGACTCGATGCCGCAGGAACTCGATGAGATTCGGCGGCGCATCATGCAGCTGGAAATCGAGCGCGAGGCTTTGCGGAAGGAAAAGGATGAGCCGTCGCGGCTGCAAGTGGAGAAGGTGGAAAAGCAGCTCGGCGATTTGCAGGAGCGGAACACGCGGCTGACGACGCAATGGGAGCAGGAAGCGGGGGCGCTGCGGGCGATCAAGGACATCCGCGAGAAGATTGAGAACGCGCAGCGGGGGCTGGAGGAGGCGACCCGGAAGGGCAAGCTGGAAGAGGCCGCCCGTCTGCGTTATGGCACGCTGCGCGAATTGGAGGCGCAGCAGGTGGAGAGGCAGAAGCACCTGGATGCGCAGCTGCAGTCGGGAGTTGCGCTGGTGCGCGAGGAGGTCACGCCGGAGGAAATTGCGGAGGTGGTGGCGAAGTGGACGGGTATTCCGGTGTCAAAGATGCTGGAGGGGGACCGCGATCGCCTGCGGCAGATGGAGACGTTTCTGGCGAAGCGGGTCGTCGGGCAGGAGGAGGCCGTCAAGGCGGTCTCGGATGCCGTGCGGCGCTCCCGGGCGGGCCTGGGCGATCCGCGGCGGCCGATCGGGTCGTTCATGTTTCTTGGACCCACCGGCGTGGGAAAGACCGAGCTCACCAAGGCCCTCGCGGAGTTCCTGTTTGACACCGAAGATGCGCTCATCCGCATCGATATGTCGGAGTTTATGGAGCAGCATTCGGTCGCCCGGCTGATCGGTGCGCCGCCGGGTTACGTCGGCTATGAGGAGGGGGGCGTGCTCACGGAAGCCATTCGCCGGCGGCCCTATTCGGTCATACTTTTTGACGAAATTGAAAAGGCGCACCGCGACGTTTTCAACGTGTTGCTTCAGGTGCTGGATGATGGCCGCCTCACCGATGGCCAGGGGCGCACCGTCGATTTTAAAAACAGCGTGCTGATCATGACGAGCAACATCGGCTCGCAGATCATTCAGGACCTTGCGGGCAAGGAGGGGGGCGAGTGGGAGATTGAGGCGCAGGTGCGCAACCAGCTTCGCGAGCACTTCCGGCCGGAGTTCCTTACCCGGGTCGATGAGATCGTCATTTTCCATTCGTTGGCACGGCAGCATCTCACGCGTATTGTCGACATCCAGCTCCGCGGGCTGGAGAAGCGGCTGGAGATGCGTGGGCTGCACCTGCAGGTGAGTGATGCCGCCAAGAAGGAGTTAGGCGATCGGGGTTATGACCCGGTGTTCGGGGCCCGGCCGTTGAAGCGGGTGATCCAGCAGGAGATTGAAAACCCGCTGGCTACGCGAATTTTGGATGGCGACCTCGTGGAGGGCGATACCATCGCCATCGACACCGACCGCCACCAGCGATTCACGTTCAATAAAGGTCAGGACGTGCAACCGGCGGAGCGATGATGGGGTTGCTGCGTTACTCGCCGGACGCTGGGGCCGGGGCAGTCGCCGGGGCGCTGGCGGCGGGTCGAGTGGCGGCTTGTGCCTGCGCGAGGTGGTCCTGATAGGCGGCGGAGGCGGGGTCTAACCTAACCGCTGCTCGAAAATGGCTGACGGATTCGGCAATGCGACCGGTGGATGCGAGCGTGATCCCCAGCAGATCCTGAGCATAGGCATTGGTCGGATCGCGCTGCACCACGCCCTCGAGCAGACCCACGGCCCCGGCCAGATCGCGTACGGCGCGATACGCATCGTAGCCATCCTGGATGGCGGGGAGATACTGCGGGTTTAACTCTGTGGCCCGGCGGAAGTGGGATGCGGCCGTGCGAAGCTGCCCTTGGCGTAGATAGGCAAGGGCGACATTGTTGTGCAGGGCGTAGTCGTCAGGCGCGGTCTGCAGGGCATCTTCCAGGAGCGGGACGGTCGATTGCCACAGCGTCAGGCGGCGCTCGGTCAGGACCACCAGAAGCAGGGCGGCCAAACTCCCGGCCCACGCGATGGTGCGGCGGCGGGCGGCCCATCGCGCGGGGAGTGAGAAGACGAGCACCACCACCAGCCCGACCGAGGGCAGGAGCGAGAAGCGGTCGGCGTAGCCCTGAGAGCCCGCCTGCACAAAGCCTGCCATCGGCACCAGCGCGATGCAGAACCAGAGCCAGCCGAACAGCCCCGCGGGCCACCGCTGGCGCAGGGACCAGCAGGCGGCCGTCACGGCGGCCAATCCGGCGAGCACCACAGCGCCCGCGCCCATGCTGGTGGGGAGATAGGGGTAAAACACCGACAAATGCACCGGCCACACTTGCATAAAAAGGTAGCGCCAGTAGGAAACGACGCCATGGGCAAGCCGTTCTGGAAGGGTGGCGGTGACGAGTTCGGTGGCGCCGATCGAGCGTTGCGCCCAGATCGTCAGGCCGACAAAGGTGGCGGCGATGGCGGCGAGGGGAAGCTTTTCCGGCAGCAGAGCGGCCGCCTCGCGACCGCGCAATTTCCATGCGGTCGCCCAGCCGTCGATCAACAGGAGCAAGAGCGGCATGGTGAGGAACAGCGGCTTGGCAAGCAGGCTGGCCAAGCTGGCCGCGGTCACTAGGCCCAGGCTTCACTAGGGGTGCTGCGCGTGGTGCCAGGCGTAGAGCCACAGGGCGAGGAAACCGAAGAGTTCCGCGAGGGTAT
>CALCHA010000565.1 GCA_937901265.1 uncultured Phycisphaerales bacterium | reverse complement strand
CCTCATGAACTACGGCACCGGCGCCATCATGGCCGTCCCCGCCCACGACCAGCGCGACTTCGAATTCGCCAAAAAATTCAACCTCCCCATCCAGCAAGTCGTCGCCATAGCCCAGCGTGGAAACGCAGGGCCGAAAAAGCCCTCGCTCGAAGAGCACGCTCTCGAAGATGAAGGCACCGCCATCAACTCCCCCTGGATCGACGGCCTCCCCACGCAACAAGCCAAACACAAAATGCTCCAACTCCTCGAAGAAAAAAACATCGGCAAAAAAACCACCAACTACAAACTCCGCGACTGGCTCTTCTCCCGACAACGCTACTGGGGCGAACCCTTCCCCCTCGTCCACCTCGCCGACGGCACCACCGTCCCCCTCTCCGAGTCCGAACTCCCCGCGCGCCTCCCCGAACTCGAAGACTTCAAACCCACCGGCACCATCGACCCGCCCCTCTCCAAGGCCACAGGCTGGGTCAACGTCAACATCACCCTCAACAACCTCGGCGGTGAGCACGTCGCGCACTTGGCGGAAGAGGGGGCAGCGGGCTCACTCCCCGCCCGTCGCGAACTCAACACGATGCCGCAATGGGCCGGCTCGTGCTGGTACTACCTGCGCTACCTCGACCCCCACAACGCCGACGCCTTCGTCGCCCCGCAAATCGAACGCTACTGGCTGGGCTCGGCAGAGCAAAACAGAGCCGCGACCGTTAGGGAGCGACCGCCAGGCCCACCATCCGCGGAAAGGTCGCTCCCTGACGGTCGCGGCTCTGATCCCTCATCCTCCGGCGGCGTCGATCTTTATGTCGGCGGCGTCGAACACGCCGTCCTCCACCTCCTCTACTCCCGCTTCTGGCACAAAGTGCTCTTCGACCGCGGCCTGGTCTCCCACGACGAGCCCTTCCACCGCCTCGTCAACCAGGGCCTCATCCTCGGCGAAGACATGCAGAAAATGTCCAAATCCCGCGGCAACGTCGTCAACCCGGACGACGTCATCGCGCACTACGGTGCCGACGCCCTCCGCCTCTTCGAAATGTTCATGGGGCCTCTGGATCAGGTGAAGCCCTGGTCCACCGCCGGCGTCGAAGGCGTCTACCGCTTCCTGCAGCGCGTGTGGCGAAATCTGTTCGACGAAAACGACACCCCCAAAACCACCCCCGCGGATGACACCCTGGGGCGCCCCCTGCACCGCCTCATCAAAAAAGTCACCGACGACATCGAACGTCTCTCCTTCAATACCGCCATCGCGGCGATGATGGAATTTAACAATATAGCCGCCAAGGCCCCCGCCCTTTCCACCCACACCGCCCTCACGCTCCTGCGCCTTATGGAACCCTTCGCCCCCCACTTCGCGGAGGAAGCCTACCACCGCCTCGCCGGGGCCGACGCCCGCCCCTCCGTTTCCCTTCTCCCCTGGCCCACGGTTGACCCCTCGCTACTCGTCGACACGACGCTGGAAATCCCTGTGCAGATCAACGGGAAGCTGCGCACGAGGATCACCGTGGCCGCCGATGCCGACGAGGCGGCGGTCCTCGCCATGGCCCTGGCAGATCCGGAAGCGCAACGGTTTCTCGTGGACAAGCCGATCAAGAAGCAAATCTACGTGAAGGGCCGGATGCTTAATCTCATCGTCTGATGCCGACAGATCCTGCTACAATGAGCCTCGAGGTGCCGCATGGTCAGAACCATTAAAATTCCCGCCGACCAACTCGCCATCCGTGGCGACAAGCTTGAACTTTCGACCACCGCGCTCCCCGGCCGCGTGCTGAACGTGAGTGTCGAGGTTGATGATGAGATGCCGGCCAACGGGCAGCCTCATCCTGATCCAGCGACGATGCCCTTCGAGGAGTGGGCGCGAAATTTCCACGAGATCCTTGCGCTCGCGCCCATCAACGAATACCCCTGCGATGATTCGCGCGAAGCCATGTATGGTCCCGATCCCGAAGAAAACGAGCCTGCGTGATTGTCCTCGACACAAACGTACTGCTGCGTTTCGTGGATTCGATCAATCCCGATGCACAAGTGGCCCGCGATTTCCTCTTCTCGCTTCGCAAGACCGGCGAAGTCCCTGTCATCGTCCCGCAAAATCTCTAGGAGTTTTGGGCTGTGGCCACGCGCCGCGCCGGCAAGCCGCCCCACGGCTCCAATGGAATGGGACTCTCCGCCAGTCGCACGGATCAATGGCTCACTTATTGGTTGCGTAACTATCCTCTCCTCAATGACCCACCCGATCTCCCCGTGCACTGGCGCCGAGTCGTTCGCGTCTTCAACGTCCTGGGTAAAAAATCCCACGACGCCCGTCTCGCCGCCGCGGCGCAAGCCCACCACATTCCGACGCTTCTCACCTTCAACACCAAAGACTTCCAGCGCTTCCCCTTCCTCCAGCTCCTTGATCCCCGCAGCCTTTGAAACCTGTTTGAAAACCGCCCCCGCCCCTTGAAACTTGCAAGCCGAAACTCGACACTCCCCGCATGGATCAACTCTACCGCTCCATCATCTCCGGTGAACGTGCGGGCGCTTTGCCTGCCATTCTGCGTTTCGTTTTCGAAATCGCCTCATGGGTTTACGCCCTTATCGTGAACGTCCGCAACCTTCTTTTCGACCTCGGCGTGCGGAAAGTTCACAAGCTCCCCGTCCCCGTCATCTCCGTCGGCAACATCACCACCGGCGGCACCGGCAAAACCCCCACGGTCATCATGCTGATCCGGGAACTGCAGCGTCTGGGCAAAAATCCTGCCGTCCTCACCCGCGGCTACGCCTCCCCGCGTCTCGCCGATGGCACCCTCGGAAAGGCGGACGAAGTCCTCGTCATTGAGCACGAATGTCCGGGGGTACCGGTGGTCGTCAACCCCGACCGCGTCGCCGGCGGACGCACCGCCATCGACAAGTACCATGCGGACGTGCTGGTGCTCGATGACGGCTTCCAGCACCGCCGCCTGCACCGCGATCTGAATATTCTTCTGTGCGACGCCACCGAACCGCTGGGCATTCCCGGCCTGCTGCCGCGCGGCACCTGGCGTGAGCCGCCGCACAACATGAACCGCGCCAACATGATCATGCTCACGCGCTGCGAGCAGGTGGCCCCCGAACTTGCCGACCTCGCCGCCGGATTGCTCACGCAGTGGGTGACTCCGCGGGCCATTTTTCAGCAGCGCACCACGGTGTCGGGATTGCACGACGCCCGGGGCGACGCCGTGCCGCTGGTGGCCGGCGGGCGGAAAGTGTTCGGCTTCGCGGGCATCGGCAACCCCAACGGTTTTCTGCACACCTTGCGCTCGCTGGGCATGCAGGTCTCCGCCGCCCTGTGGCTGGACGACCACCACCACTACCGTCTTCCGCGTGACCTGCTCCCGCTCACCAGGGCGGCCGCCACGCGCCACCCCGACGCCCTCGTTACCACCCTTAAGGACTGGGTCAAGGTGCGCAACCTGCCCCTTCCGCCCGCGCCCCCGGTCTGGCATGTCCGCATCGAAGCACGCTTGCGCCCGCATGAGCAGGAACTCCTGCGTACCCGCCTCGCGCTGCTCACCAACGCCGTCGCTCCGGAACCGCTGCCCACGAATTCCTGAAGCGGCACCCTGGTTCGCTTCACACGCGTATGTTGAACACCCATTTCCGCTTGTACGTGCTGCGCGGGAAGCCCAGCTCCACCTCCACCTGCGAAGGATCGACGTTCAATGCCCCGGCGGGGGGGCTGAGCACTTTCACTTCTCCCACCGCCCAGGAAGTCAATTCCCAGAAATACCGCTTCGTCGCGCCGCCGCCGGTGAAGGTCAGGTCCACCCGGCATTTTCCAATCGGCGGCCCCTCCGCCAGGGTCAGCCGAATGCCACGCTGCGTGTCGGAAAGGATGCCCTTGACGAACGGCTGGTAGCGTCCCACGATGCGGATCGATTTCGCCCACGCCTCCACATCCTTGTCCCGCTCGGCTCCCAGATAGGCGTAAACCTCCCGCATCGTTGCGTCGGGACACCACGCCGTCACCTGCAGCGACTCCACGTTCGGCACGGTGGCTGCCCCGACGGCGCGACCTTCCACCAGCACCCCGGTTCCATAGGTGGCAAAGAGCGTCTGTCCCGCGGCCCAGAGGGGCACGAAATGCACGTTCCGCCGCAGGGTGCCGTTCTCTCCGCGGACCTCCACGAGCAGCGTGCAGTTCCGCAGCGCCTCGCCGGTGTTGGTCAGCGTGCACAAATCTGCCCGGTTTCCGCGCAGGTCCCCTTCGTCAAAATCGATGGCGATGCGCCCCGGCTTCGCCGCGGGGCCTGCGTAATTTGCGGCGACCTTGGGCAGAAGCTGCGCCGCGGCATTGACGCGGTTCTCCGCCGCGGCAAAGCCCTGCAACTCATCGAGCAGCGCCCGTTGCCGGTCCGCCGCCTGCGCTCCGACGCCAAAAAATCCCGTCAAATCACCCGCCAGCCCGTGCAGCGCCGCGGCCAGCGTCGCGCTGCTTCCCGTCGCCGGCCGCGGCAGGGCATCGAGGGCCTGCAGGCGGCGGTACATTTCCGTGAGCCCGGCTGCCCCTTCGGTGGCGATGTACTGCAGGTCGCCGTTGCTGCTCTTGACGGCGCGCAGGTCGAGCAGTCCCGACTGAGCGGCCGCCATCATCTCGGCCATGCCGCGGTTGTCCGAAAGCGCGGCGGCGCTTGGCGCCAGAGGGCGCGTAAGCACCTTGGCCACGGTTGGATACGCGGTGGGCAATTCGACCGCATGCGGGGGGGTGACGACTGCCTGCGTTTCCGCCGGTCGCGTGGCGGGCAGCTCCCCCGACCCCGCATCGTGTCGACAGGATGCGGTCGCGGCCGCCAGCATCATCACCACCATGCATCGCTTCATCGCAGCACTCCTCACCTCATCATAAGCCGCAGCGCGTAAAAAATGCCCGCAGGTGTTTGCCTGCGGGCATTTCACTGCTGCGCTATCCCCCCGCCGCTTATTTCACCGACACGAGTTCCACATCAAAGATGAGCAGGGAATTGGGCGGAATCTCCGGGCTCGGCGACTCTTCGCCGTAGGCCAGCTTCGCCGGGATGTAGAGCGTCCACTTGTCGCCTTCGTGCATGAGCTGCAGGGCCTCGGTCCAGCCAGGAATGACGTGGTCGACCGGGAAGGTCACGGGCTGGCCATGCGATTCATCGAACACCTTGCCCGACATCAGCGAACCCTTGTAGTTCACCGAGACCGTGTCGGTCGCCTTGGGCTGCTTGCCCTTGCCCGAGGTGTTGACCTTGTATTCCAGCCCCGACGCGGTGGTCTTGACGCCCTCCTTCTTCCCGTTTTCAGCAAGGAACGCTTCGCCGGCCTTGGCATTGGCGCTCTGGGCCGCGGCCTCCTGATCCATCACCTTTTTCTGCAGGGCCGTCATGACGGTCTGCATTTCGTCGTCGGTCAGCTTGGGCTTGGCCCCGGTGGAGGCGTCCTTGACGCCAGCCGCCAGCGCCGCGGCATCGACCTCGATCCCCTGCAGCCGACCGCCGACTTGCAACCCGATGGCGTAACCCGCTTTCTGGGCATCGGTGTTCAGCGATACCGAATCGCCAGCCGGAGCCGTCGTCGCGGTCGCGCTGGGGGTCGTCTGCCCCGTCGCCACCACCGCCATGCCCAGCAACACCGTTACCGCCGCTAACGCGAATCGTTTCATTCAGCATCCCGTTCGTGATAGAAAAAGTCGAAACCGTCTATTGTAGCCGCGTGGCCCGTCAGCGGGCAAACGACGATGCGGCGCATTTGGCCGCGGGCGAGAGTTTCGCTTTGTTCGCCGGTGCGGTACACTCCCCCTCTCTCGAAAGGAGCACCCGCGCGTGCAACGTGAAGACCCCGACGGTATTGTGATTTCGTGCGACTTCTGTCGCCGCGACTGGGATGGCCAGGAGCCCATGATCGAGGGCCACCACGGCTCGATCATCTGCGTCCCCTGCCTCCAGCGGGCCCTGGACCACCAGGCCGCCGGTGCGGAGAAGTTCAAGTGCACGCTTTGCCTGCGCTTCAACATGCCCGCGGACATGCCCCACTGGGCCGACCCCGCCCACCCGGAATCGGTCGTTTGCCAGGACTGCATCTATCAGTCGGCCAAAGCCTTTCATAAGAACAAGGAGGTCCCGTTCCGCTGGGATCCCTTCGCTTATCCGCCCCCGTACAAACCCGCCGCGACCCCCGCGGCTGAATAATCAGGAGTTTTCCATGAGCGAAATTCACCCCTCCGTCACCGGTCACTGGCACTTCGGCAGCCGCGACTACCGTCGCTCCTACCGGGCCACGATCATGATTATTGACGGCATCATGACCATCACCGGCCTGCTGGTTCTGGGCCTGGTCTTCACCTGGGCCAAGACGCCGGGCGATTACGAGGTCACCCTGCATGTCACCTTCGGGGCGCTCATCGCCACCCTCTCCTTCTTCCGCGCGTCGATGGGCTATGGCGCCGCCTGGCCGGAGTTTGTGCTCTTCGTCCTGGGTCTCTTCGTCTTTCTGCTGCCCACATGGATCCACATGCTCTGGGATGGCAAGTACACCACCGCCCATTGGACCGCCGGCGGGATTGTCATGGTCCTGAGCGTCATCAGCGCCATCATCACCACCCTCGAAGTCCGCCGCATGCGCAAGGCCTGAAACGGGCCGACGGAAAGACGCCCGTCACACGAAAATAAAAATGGCCGCAGCGCTTGTGGGCGCTCGCGGCCATTTTTTTATGTGCATCGGAGCGGGTCGATCCTTCGCGCAGCGACCCGCGTCTACTTTGCCGGCACGATCGGCGTGCTCGCCGAGGGGAGCGGCTGCCCCTTGAGTTCGGCATGGAGCAGCGCCGCCAGCCGATAGCCCGCCAGCGCCGCGCGTTCCTCCGCCACTTCCTGGGCGTGGGGAACGTAATCGGGGGGCAACTGGTAGGACGTCCGGGGCTTGGGCAGCTTCAAAATATCGCCATTGAGATAGGCCGACTTCTTCGCCGCCTCGTAGCTTTCCTCGGCCCAGCTTTCGGGCGTCAGGTGCGTCTTCATCTGCGGCAGGGAAGCGAGCGGGTGCTTGGTCATGATTTCCTTGGCCCGCGCCCGAAGGGCCGGCAGGCTGTCGACCGTGAATTGTTCCATCTGCACGGTCCCGAGTGCCCCATCCCAAAACGAATGCAGGTTGGTCACCATCTCTTTGCCGGCCGCTGACTGGTACCCCACCAGGATGCCGTTGCCTCCGCGATCCCCATCGGGTGGTGCGAAGCCGTCGCCGATAAGCGTCACCGCGTGCAGCGGCTGGTGCATGTCACCCACCCCATGCATCAGCCAGGCGAGATCGATGGCCTTGTTTTTGTCCCCGTTAGTTTTGTCGGTCGTGTCCTTCTTCTCAAAGTCCGCAGACTTCTCGCGAATCATCGTGACCACATCCCCCTTCTCAGTAGACATCGCTTTGTGCTGCAGGTTCATGTTCGCATCGCCCGGCAGGACATACGCAATGTCGATGTAGTGCCACTCCGGATGGTGGTACTGGGTCACGTTCCTCTCGTCCGTCGGATCAATGATCAGCGGCTTGTAGGGCGCACGCGAGGGACGCACCGCATCCGGCCAGGTCGCCGCGCGTACAAACGCCATCTCATCCTGCGCCGGCCCGGCGGTCGGAGCCCCGATGGTCAGGTAGGTGGTGTAATGCGGATGGGCCTTGAGCAGTCTGGTCAGCGCCGCCTTGTCGGCGTCATCGAGCTGCTGATACGCGATTTCCCCCACAATCATGTGGCCCTCGTAGTTCCATGCCAACGCCGATCGCAGGGGCGTGAGCAGAACCGCGGCAAGGAGGGCCAGAGCGCAGGCCGATGGGCGAAGTTGCATGGATCACCTTTCCGTGAGGAAATCGAGCAGCGGGGATCGAGAACCTCTAGATTTTACAGCTTTCCGGCGTGCATCTGCCAGTAAGCCGATAGCGATTCCGCGCGAACAGCCGGTAGAAAACTCCCGCCACCGGAACCACGCCGGGCACCTTGAACAGCCAGCGCAGCAGCCGCGGCAGAATTCCGGGCAGCAGTTCCCAGATTTTCACAAAGGAGCGCACTTCGGTGTAAATGCGGCCATCAGGCGTGCGCGTGTGCATCACCTCATGAACCCGCTGCGGATCAAGCCCGTAGGCGGCGGCGTGGAAATCCGCGGCAGCGATATCGACCCACTGAATTTTCCCCGCGCGGTCGCGCCGGCCGTAGTGCGCCATCTCACGCCGGCAGAGGGGGCACGCGCCATCGTAAAACACCTGCAATTGCGGACCGCCTGCCGGCGCTGCCGTCGTCATCGTCTGTGCTCCATCTTCCCCCTGCCTCAGTGTAGGGCCCCCAAACCCCCGCTGCCAGCGACTTTCCATCGCCGCGTCGTTCTTTCCGGGGAGAAGGCCCGCACCTTGCTGTGTAGGATGACACAGGCGCATTGCGGCATCCCGCAGGGCTCCGCTTTCCTGACCAACATGGCGCTGCTTCGCGTGTCTGGTGTGGCGTTGACGTAACGTGTGCGTCGTTTAGGGGTCCTTTCATGAATCGCTTCACGCCGCTTTTGACTCTGGCTGTACTTTCCGCCACGCTGGTAAGTTGCGATTCCTACGACGCCGGTGGGTACGCTTCGCCCTATGGCCGCGCCTACGCCCCCTATCGCGCCGCGGTCTACGCGCCCACCTATCCCCCCCAGTACGCCCAACCTCAATACGCACAGGCTCCCTACGGCCAGCCGCAATACATGCCCGGCTATCAGCCGCAATATGCCCAGCCCTACGGCCAGGCGTACGGTCAACCGGGCGCTCAGCCGGGCTACGGGCAGCATCCGGTACAAAATCCTGCCGATCAAAACCCTGCCTACGCGCAGCCCGGCTACTACGATCAGAATAAGGCCGCGCCGCAGGACAACGGC
>CALCHA010000564.1 GCA_937901265.1 uncultured Phycisphaerales bacterium | reverse complement strand
GCCTTCTATCACCTCACCGGCCTGCCCTGCCCCGGCTGCGGCCTCACGCGCTCCTGCACCTCCCTCCTCCGCGGCCATCCGCTGGACGCCCTGCGTTACCACCTCTTCGGCCCGCTGCTCTTTCTGGGTATCGTCCTCCTCCTGGTGGGCTCGCTGCTCCCGCGTCGCCACCTGCTCCGCCTTTCGGAGTTTATCGCCCGATTCGAGCGTTCCAGCCGCTTCACCACCCTTCTGATGATCGCCTTTTGCCTGTACTGGCCGCTGCGTCTGGCGGGCGTCTTTCCGCTGCCCGCCTGAAAAAGTAGCCGCCCGGTCGCATTTTCGGGAACCTCAAGCCCCCCTCGCGCATCCAATCTCCCGTCTCGCTTTCTGGAAGGACTTGCCATGACGCCCTGTTCCCTTGCCTCGCTGCTGACCCTCTGTGCCCTCGCCGCGGCCGTGCCCGCTTTCGCTCAGGCCACGCAGGGCTCCGCCGCCACCGCCCCCGAGAAGCGTCCCACGGTGGACGTCCCGGTGCGCCGCGTCGTGCTCTTCTCCTCCGGCGTGGGCTTCTTTCAGCACGCCGGCTCGGTCGCGGGCAACAGCTCCACCGAGCTGCGCTTCAAGACCGACCAGATCAACGACGTGCTCAAGTCCCTCGTCGTCTCCGATGCCGACGCCGGCCGCGTCACCTCCATCACCTACCCCTCGCAGAACCCCGTCTCCAAGACGCTCAAAAGCTTCCAGATCGACATCTCCAGCAACCCCACCCTGGCCGACATCCTCAACCAGATCCGCGGCGCCAAGGTCACCGTGCAGTTGACCGACGAATCCGTCACCGGCACCATCCTGGGCGTGGAATCCAAGGACCGCCCGGTCGGCCCAAAGGATGACCAGAAGGTCGTGAAGGTGTGGTCCAAAAACCTCATCGGCGGGTCGGCGGGCATCCGCTCCATCGCCCTCGACGACGTGCGCAAGCTCACCCTCGACGATGCCGCCCTGCAGTCTGAACTCGATCAGGCCCTCTCCGCCCTCGCCCAGGCGCGCGACAAGGACAAAAAGCCCGTCATCGTCAACTTCGATGGCACTGGCGAACGCCGCGTCTCTCTCGGCTACGTCGTCGAAACCCCCGTCTGGAAAACCTCCTACCGCCTCATCCTGCCCGAGCCCTCCTCCAAGGATGGCGCCAACCTCATCGGCTGGGCCATCATCGAAAATCAGACCGACAACGACTGGAACAACATCACCCTGGATCTCGTCGGCGGGCGGCCCATCTCGTTTATCGAGGACCTCTACCAGCCGCTCTACGTCCCCCGGCCGGTGGTGCAGCCCAAGACCTACGCCAGCCTGAAACCACAGACGTACGATGAAGGAATGGAAGTCGCAAATGTGCCGGCCGCCGGTGCCGTCGGCGGCGCGTTCGGCGGGGGCGGACGCGGCGGCGGTCGCGGCGGAGGCCCTGGGGCGATGGCATCGAGGAGCGCGGGGGCCGCTCCGGCAGCCCCGTCTCCCGTGATAAGGGCCCAGCAGTCATCATCTTTTGCTGCCGATGAAATTCCCGCCAACTACGCCCAGGGCGTCGCCTCCCTCGCCGACGCCGCCAAGATCGGCGAGATGTTCCAGTACTCCGTCGCCAACGTCTCGCTCCCGCGCCAGCGCTCCAGCATGATCCCCATCATCACCGACAAACTGCCCATCGACCGCGTCTCGATCTACAACGAGTCCGTTTTGCCGCGCAATCCCTTGCGGGGCGTGCGACTGAAGAATGAATCGAAGAACTACCTGCTCGCCGGCCCCGTGACCGTCCTCGATGTTTCCAAACGGACGGATGGTTCGCTGGCGCAATCCTATGCGGGCGACGCCTCGATCGACGACGTTCCGCCCGGCCAGGAACGCCTGCTCTCTTATGCCGTCGACCAGGACATGCTGATCGACGCCACCAAGCGGGACAGCAACAACGACGTGCTCACAGGCACGATCATCAACGGCGTGCTGAAGCTCAAATACCTTGACCGCCAGCTTCAGACCTACGCCATGCAGAACAAATCCGACAGCGCCAAAGCCCTGATCATCGAGCACCCGCGCAACCCCGGCTTCCAGCTCAAGACTCCCGAAAAGGCCCTGGAAACGACGGACAGCCTCTACCGCTTCGCCACGACGCTGGCCCCCAAGGCCTCCGGCAAGCTGGAGGTCGTGGAGGAGCGGACGCGCTTTGAGCAGCTCGCCATTCTGCCGATGGACGTCACGGCGGTCGAGTACTGGAGCAAGAACGAGGCGATCCCCCCCAAGGTCCAGAAGGCCCTCGCCACTGCCGCCGACCAGCAGCGGAAAATCGCCCAGCTCCAGCGGCAGAAGAATGATGCGGACCAGAACCGCACCAGCATTCTTCAGGAAGAGGAAAATATCCGGCGCAACATCAGCACCCTGCCCGATTCCTCCGCCGTGCGCAGCGACTCGATCAAGGACCTCGCCGCCAAGGATGCGGAGCTCAAGGACACCCTGAAATCCATCAAGAGCCTGCAGGCGTCGATCGAAAAGACGCATCAGGATCTCGAAAATTACCTCAGCGAGCTGACGATCGAATAACCCCCCTGCCTGACCCGGCCCCCCCCTCTGACCCTACGGGGCCGGGTCAGGATTCGTGGGAACTTCTTTGCACCTCCCGCCGTTTTTAGACGAAACACTCACCGTGGGCAGGGACGCCCACTCGTCTTGTGCAAAGAGAGTTCACGGATGTTCAACGCCCCGCGTGCGCTTGCCCGGCACCGTACCCCGCAACCGTTCATGCCTGGTCAGGATCCCTCCGTCGCTTGGCGCGGGGGTTACTTCTACCTGGTGCAATCCGAGAACGGCGAACGCGGCATCACCGGTATCTTCATTTACAAATCAGCCACCCTTCAGGGGTTAGGATCCGGTGAACGGAGCTGCGTCTGGCGCGCCCCGCGCACCGGGCCCTGCTCGAAAAATGTCTGGGCCCCGGAATTGGCATGGGTGGAGGGCTTCGGCCCCGACGGCAAAGGCCGCTGGTACATCCACTTCGCCGCCGACGACGGACGCAACGAACGCCACCGCATGTACGCCCTTGAAAGCGCAACCGAAGATCCTGCCGGCGATTACGTCATGAAAGGAAAAGTCGCCTCCGCCGACGATCACTGGGCGATCGACGGGGTCGTGGTGGATGTGGAGCTGCCTCTGGGCGGCGGTCGGAAGCTGTACTTCGTCTGGTCCGGCTGGGCGGGGCCGCGCAACGAGGTGCAGCGGCTCTACATCGCCCCCATGGCCAACCCCTGGACGATCTCTGGCCCCCGGGTGGAAATATCGCGGCCCAGTGCCCTGTGGGAACGGCGCAGTGGCCCGGCGCCCTGCTACGTTAACGAGGGCCCGGCCGTGGCGGTCTACCAGGGAAGGGTCGTTATTTCCTTTTCCGCCAACGGCTTCTGGAGCGATCACTACTGCCTGGGGCTGCTCTCCTGCGACCTCGAGCGGCTGCTTGAACCCGCCGCGTGGAGCAAGTCCAATCGCCCGGCATTCGCCCCCACGGATGAGCTTTTCGGCACCGGGCACAACTGCCTGCTGCAGGTTCCCCATGGTCCGGACGCCGGCTGGTGGAACCTCTACCACGCCTCGCGCCACCCCGGCCGCCAAGGCAAGACGCGCGAATTGTTCGCCCAGCCCTTCACCTGGCACAACGGTCTGCCATCGCTGGGCCGCCCGGGGGCGCAACAGGATGAGCCGCTGCCCATGGAACGGCTGGCAAGTCCGGTGCATTGAGCGGGACTACAGGCTGTGGCGGTAGGTATAAATTGGGACGACGCTGGCGGCCGTCAGTCCCCAGAGCAGCAGGGGATTGGACACAAAGAAGGGGAGCGTCGAGAGCAGCAGGCCCACCCCGAGGATGAGCATTTTTCCGGACGACTTGCCGTACAGGAACATGCCCCCGCCGATGCTTGAAATAACCAGGCCGGAGAACAAAGATGAAAAGCTCAAGTCCATAACCCCCCTATCGGTGCGTCGCGGGGGGTGCTTAACCGCGTTTCCCGCGACCGGAAGTTCTGCAGGGGCGAGAGCATGCCCAACGCGGGGAGCGGCGGGTAGGATGTGGGCATGCTGCGAGGAACGATCAAACTTCTGGCGGCCGCGGCGCTGCTGGCGTCGCTCGCCGGGCAGACCCTGCCGGAGCGGGTGGGCGGGCAGAAGTTGCCGGCGGGGGGTCGCGAGATTCAGCCGGGCACGCCAGGCCGGGCGCTGCCCGCACCGCCGGGCGCAGCGCCCGCGCTGCGGCTGGCGCTGGTGGGTGGCTTGCCGGATGAAGCCGCGGCCGGAACGGTCGCGCGGGGACTGGCGCTCCTGGCCCCCGATGCGGCGTTTCTGACGGGGGACCTGCTGCCGGAGCGGCCGCCTGATGTCGCCCATCTGGCCGCGGCGCTGCAGGTGGTGCGGCCGCCACTCGATGGTCTTTCGCTGCCCTGGTATCCCTGCGCCGCACCGGGGCTTCTGGGCGGGGCCGAGCGACCCTTCGTGGCGGCTTATCAGCGTTATCTCGGGCCGCTCTATTATTCGGTGGATCTGGGCGCGGTGCATGTGGTTGTGCTGGATTCCGAGGAGTCACCGAACGGGACGACCTCCGCGGCGCAGCTCGCCTGGCTGAAGTCCGATCTCAACCGCGCCTTCGACCACACCCCTGCCCGGCAGGTGCTGGTGCTGCTGCATCGAGCCCTCTGGCAGGCCCGGCCGGGCGAGGGCAACTGGCGCCAGGTGCACAGCCTGCTGGTGGCGTTCAATCACAAGCCGATCGTGAGCGTGGAGGGGATCGATTCCCGTGAAAGCGTCAACGCCGCGCCGCGGGTGGCGGCGGTGATCGCCGCGGAACCGCTCGCGGGGACGGGCGAATACCGCATGGATCCGCCGCTGGAGGGCATTCACTATGACGTGCTGGGCCCGGCCACCGGGAGCGTCGCGGGGCTGTCTTCACCGGTCTCACGGGCGATCGGGCTGGTGACGTTTCGGGGCAGCCAGATGACGCTGGCACGGGTCCCGCTGGATGCGCCGGTGAAGGGAGAGACGCTCGATGGCGAGGACGCGGTGACCGCGCAGGAGCGGGCGGTGGTGGATTCGCTGCAGCGGCTGGACGAGGGGGCACTGGGATTGACCGTCGCGGGCACGACGCTGCAGGTGCGGCTGAGCAACCCGCTGGCCGCGGCGCTGGAGGTGCGGGTGGTGCTGCGGAATGGAGCCCCCCCGCCGGCGCTGCTGGGCGATCAACTGGGCGCCGGGATTCTGTCGCCCGGCTCGTGGATGCTGGTCGGGAATCGAAGCGCGTGGACCACGCTGCAGCCGCAGGCAAAAGAGAGGTGGGACATGACGCTGCTGCGGACGGGCGGGGTGGTGAACGCGGTGCCGGCGGAACTGGAATTTCAGGTGCGCTGGCGGGATGGCCGCGGGCGCGCGTGGGTGGTGACGTTTGCGCGGAGCGTTCCGGCGGGGGCGTGAGGGGGCTCTCAGGGAGAGGGGTGACGCGGCGCGCGACCTGCGTAAAGCGCAGCCGCGACGATGCCGACGCTTGCCAGCAGCGGCAATCCGACAGCGCGAACGTAGTCGCCGCCATTTCGGCCGAAGATTCGGGCGAGGTCGGAGGTGAGGAGCATCGCGACGGCGGCAAAGAGGAGCGCGGCGAAGCCGAGGCGCTGGGCGCGGGGCGGAAGGCCGGGGACCGCCAGGGTCATGGCGAGGGCGATGAGCGGGAGGATGAGGGTGACGTAGTGGTGAATCCAGGTGCGTTCGGAAGCCCAGAGCATGAAGGCGGCGACGCAGCCGATCTGCAGGACGAAGCGCGGGCCGCGGAAACTCTCCAGGGGCCGCCGCATCCACCAGGCGCCGGCGGCGGCGACGACGAGCAGGACGGCGCGGGTGATCCATCGGACGGCCTGGTCGGGCAGGGCGAGGAGGTTGACGTAGCGCGGCCCGCCGCCGGTGGTGTCGTGGGCGGTGAAGGCGGGGACGTGCTGAAAGATGCGGGCGAAGAAGCTGGCGAGGGATTGTCCGCTGTAATAATGAATTTCGCCGTGGCGGACGTAAGGGAAGATCATGATCTGGGCCCACTGCCCGAGCCAGGTGAGGTTCTGCTGCCAACCGAAAAGCAGGCCGGGGACCAGCAGCAGCCACATCAGGAGGCCCACGGCGGCGGCGGCGAGGGCAAGCCAGCGCCGCTGCAGGACGAGATAGACGACGAAAATGAGCGGGGTGACCTTGATGCTGACCGCCAGCGCGATCAGCAGACCACCGGCGAGATCGGTGGGGCGGCGTCGCGCCTGGATCAGGCGCAGGCCCAGCAACAGGGGGAGGAGCATCACGAGGTTGGTCTGGCCCTCCTGCAGATCGCCGATGATGGCCCAGAGCCAGATGAAGAGCGCCAGGGCAAGTGCGGCGGGGTCGAGGCGGCCGCCGGCGTCATGCACGATGCGTCGCAGGAGCACGAAGATCCAGAGGATGAGGGCGAACTTCGCGCAGACCCACACCGCCTGTGCCGCGGGCTGCGAAACCCAGGTGAGCGGCGCGAAGATCGCCAGAACGATGGGCGGGTAGGGGAATCCGTCATCGACATAGTCGGCGTGCTGGTGCAGCAACTCAGGGACGAGGAGGGTCCAGCGGGCGAGGTCGTTGACGGTGGCGTCGGAATGGGTGCGCAATTTTTTGGCGACGCGGCCATAGCCCTGAATTGCCATGGCGATGCTGAGGATGGCGAGCAGGATGACGGCGGCGAGCAGGATGAGTCGCTGCAGGCTGTCGGGGCGTTCGGAGCGTAATTCCATCAATCCTCGCCGAGGTAAGCTGTGCGGACACGGTCGTTGCCGCGGACATCCGCGGTGGGGCCTTCGAGGGCGATGGCGCCGGTCTCGAGGACGTAGGCATAGTGGCCGACGGCCAGGGCCATGTTGGCATTCTGCTCAACGAGCAGGATGGTGACCCCCTCGCGATTGACCTGTTGGATGACCTGAAAAATCTGTTCGACGACCAGCGGGGCCAGGCCCAGGGAGGGCTCATCGAGAAGCAGCACCCGCGGGCGGCTCATGAGGGCGCGGCCGATGGCGAGCATCTGCTGTTCCCCGCCGGAAAGGGTGCCGGCGGTCTGGTTACGGCGTTCTTTGACGCGCGGAAAGAGCGTGAAGACACGGTCGAGATCCTGCGCAATCGCGGGGCGATCTCGCCGCAGGTAAGCGCCGAGATCGAGGTTTTCCTGCACCGTCATGTTGGGAAAGACACCGCGGCCTTCGGGCACCTGGCTGATGCCGCGGGCGACGATGCGGTGCGACGGCAAACGGTGGAGTGCCGCCTCGCCCTGCTGGAGACAGCGATGCAGGATGCGGCCGTGGGCGGCGGGGACAAGCCCGGAGATGCAGCGGAGAAGCGACGATTTACCGGCACCGTTGGCCCCGATCAGGCAGACGATCTGCCCCGGTTCGACGTGGAGCGTGACGCCGTGGAGCGCCTCAATGGCACCATAACGCACGATGAGATCCTCCACGGAAAGGAGCGGCATCGTGGCCTGTACTGCGCTGGCGCTGGCCCCCGCGCTGCTCACCGCGTGCCCCCGTGCATTTCAGCCAGACCCGCCGGCATGGAGAGCAGGACCTGTTCATGCTGCAGGTCGCGGAGCATGCGCATCGCGGAGAGGGTCGGCGTGCGGACCTCGCTGGGCAGCGCGCCGATGGCGGCGCTGAGGGCGCCGGTGTTGACGCCGCCGAGGGCGGGCATCGCCGCGTCCGTCGTCAGGCCGGTGCGCAGGACATCCATGAGGGTTTTGGTTTCCGGGAGCACGATGATCTGGTAACTGGCCCCGATACCCGCTTTTTTGGCCGCGGCGGCGATGGTGTCGTTGAGCGTGCCGACATCGTCGACGAGGCCCGCTTCGGCGGCCTGCTCGCCGGTGAAGAGGCGGCCCTGGGCGACGTCGGCAAGGTTCTTGATCTTGTCGCCGCGCGCGGCGGTGACGCGGCCGGTGAATACCGCGTAGGTGTCGGCCATCGACTTCTGCACAAAAGTCCGTTCCTCGTCGGTGAAGGGACGCAGCGAGCTGAGCATCTCGGCATGCGCCCCGCGCGAGATCGGCACGATGGAGATGCCGACCTTGTCGAGGAGGTCCTTGATGACGATCTTCCCCCCCACCACGCCGATGGAGCCGGTGATGGTGGCGGGGTCGGCGGTGATATGCCGGCCGGCGCAGGCGATGTAGTAACCGCCGCTGGCGGCGACGCGGCCCATGGAGACGGTGAGAGGTTTTTTCTTGTCGGCTTCCTTGAGAGCGGACCAGATTTCATCCGACGCCGACGCGCTGCCCCCGGGCGAATCGATCCGCAGGACGATCGCCTTGACGTTGTCGTCCTTGAGCGCGGCTTCGACGGCGCGGCGGATGGTGCCGGGGGTGACCGAGTCGGTCGAATCTTCGCCCCCGGCGGCATCGGAGCTGATCTCGCCGACGGCATAAATGACGGCGATGCCCGGCTCACGGGATTTGGGCTTGCTGTCGGCGGTGAACATCGAAAGCAGCGAGAAGGGGTTGTTGAGGTCCAGCGTCTCTTTCTTGCTGTCGCCATAATCGTTGACGAGGGTGGCCCCAGCGGGGAACTGGGACTGCAGCCAGGCGTCCACGCGATCGCGCGTCAGGGTCTGATCCACCAGGCCCAGGGCCTTGGCGCGCTTGCCGGTCAGCCAGCTTTCATCGACCGCCGCCTTCACCTGCGCGTCATTCAGGTTGGGCCGGTTGGCGGCCATGATCTTGAGGACCTGCGTGTACATGCCTTCGACGAGTTTTTCGACCTGTTCCTTGTACTCCGGCGAGGGGCTGGTGCGGGTGAAGGGTTCCTCGGCACCTTTGAATTTGCCGA
>CALCHA010000563.1 GCA_937901265.1 uncultured Phycisphaerales bacterium | reverse complement strand
CGCGCAAGCAGGGCATCGGCACGCAGGTCACCTCGCGCACCGCCGACACCCGCTCGGTCGCCACCCCGAGATAGGTCACCTTCTCCGTCTGCGCATCCGCCGCCGCAAGGATCGCCTCCGGATCGCCCGGGCTGGCGATCAGCACCAGCCGCTCGCTCCGCGCCGCGTCGATCACCGCCTGCACCCGTGCCATCATCTGCGCCTGCAGTGCCCGCATCCCCTCGACCACCTGCTCATCCTGCTCCACCCGCTGCGCAATCGTCGGCCCCTCTTGCCGACCCCGCGCCGGCAGCGGCACGCCCAACGCGCTGCCCGCCCAGAGCGAGCCCACGATCGCCGTCATTGACACCGCCCTCCGCATCAAACACCTCTGAGTTGCGCCTACTGACTTCCGACTTCTCAAAACGGCTTCACCGCCTGGTAATTCACCTGCTCCCCCGGCTCCGTCACCGTGTACACCGCGCCATCCCGCGGATCCACCCAGCGCCGCTGCCGCACCACCTGCTGCCGCAGCACCCGCAGCGGCCCCGCATCGCCCGGCACGACGCCGCTGTCGACGTTGCGCGTCCAGACATTTTCTTCCATCGCCGCCGGCGCCGCGTTCACCACGCGGCTGCCATGCCGCAACCCCCCAGGCTGTCCCAAAAATGCCTCCAGCCCCACCGCCACCGCCACGCACGCCGCCAGCGCCGTGGGCAATCCACCCCACAGCCACATCGCCCGCCGCTGCTCCCGCGCCGACAGGTGCCCCTCCCTGTCTCCATGCTTCGTCGCCCTCGTCAACGCAATCGCCGCCGACACCTGCTCCGCACGCCCCTCGCGCACCGCCGCCAGAAACGCCGCCCCCGCCCGACCACGCTGCGGCTCGAGCGCCTTGGCCAATGCCTGCGCCACCGCCCGCTCCGGCCCCTCCAGCGTCCCCAGCTTTTCCTCAACGTTTAACATCGCTTCACTCCTTCCGGTGCCGCCTCCCCAAGCCATTCCTTGAGCTGATTTCGCGCCCGACTCAACCGCATGTCCACCGACGCCGGGCTCACTTCCAGGGCTTCGCCAATCTCTTTCGACGAGAGCCCTTCGTAATATCGCAGCGTCACCATCGTCCGCGTCACCTCGTCCAGTCGCTCCAGCGCCGCACGCACCCGGTTGCTCGTCTCCTCTTCCTCCAGGCCCGCATCCACCGCGGGAACGTTGGCGGGCAGATCGGGAAAGTCGGCCGCCAGCGTGCTTTTTTTCCGCCGGCGAATGTCCACCGCCGCATGTCGCACAATCTGCAGCAGCCATCCGCCGAACTTCGCCGGCTCCGCCAGCCGCGGCAACTCCTGCCACGCCTTGAGAAACGCCTCCTGCACCGCATCGCCGGCCCGATGCCCGTCCGACAACAGCCCATAGGCCACCGCCAAGGCAGACCGTTCATAACGGCCGATGAGCTCCGCGAAGGCGTCGGCATCGCCGCCCCGCGCGCGTGAGACCAGCTCCTCAACAGCCTGCGCCAAGCGTCCATTCCTCCATCAGATAAGACGGGCAAACCGGCCCGTTCCTAACCGTATTACGGTCGCCACGCGGTCAGCTGAGGCGCAAAAACGAAATATTTCGCAAACTCATGCGCAAAATATCCGAACATTCCCTCGTAAACACCTGTACAAAAGCCCAGTGTCCGGCGACTCTGCCCGGGAGAAGGACAGAGTCGCCGGATCGGCCGGGGGTTTCCGTGCGTTTTAGCGCCCCTCCACCTCAACGGGTGGTAGCGGCGATCGGCCGCAGCTCCCACAAGTTCACTTCGATGCCCTTCTGGTAAATTTTCACGATCGCATACCGGCTCATCAGCTCCGGATCGTCGCGCCGCAGGTTCGCAAACACTTCCTGAAACAGCGATTCGTCGAAATAGCTCGCCACAAACACCTGCGCCTGCGGCACTTGGGCGGCATCGGCCAGCGTGCGCACCAGCAGCGACTCGATCCGCTCCCCCTCCCGCGGCGCCCGCGGCCGCAGCCCCGTGTCCCCCGCCGCCCCACCCGGCGGGTGCGCCAGATACCACGCAAAGATGAAATATTCATCCCCGCCCTCCACGCACAGAAACGTCTGCCGCGGGTCGGGCGAACGCTGCCGCACGATCGTCGCCGCGCTGGCCAGCGCATCCGACACGTAGTTCAACCGGCGCTGGTAGGGGGGCAAATGCAGGTACAGCTCTTCCCCGTGCAGCACCAGCAGCAGCGCCAGCAGCAGCACCGGTCCAGCCTGGACAAATTGTCGCCGCGCCGGCGTGGCCGCCCCCGCCAGCGCCCGCGCAGCATGGGCGGCATAGGGCAGCAGGAAGGGCAGCACCGGCGTCCAGAATCGCGCCATGTTAAACGGCCACAGCAGGTAGAGCCCGAAGTACAGCAGCAGGTAGAAATCCAGGAACCGCGTGCCCGAGCGTCGCCGCACCAGCTGCACCAGCCAGCTCGTCAGGGCCAGAAGGGCCAAGACCCGTCCAATGAACGAGAGCGGCCCCAGGTCCGGAAAGACCCGCGGGATCGGGGTGAATGCTTGCGCCAGGTCGTCAAGGTGCGACGCGGCAAGGTCGGCAGTGTGTAGCAGCAGGGGGCGATAATCGCGCGGTCTCGCGAAGGAAAACCGCCCCCCGTCGGTGAGGCCATTGACCAACTGGTGCGAATAGGCGTTGGGGGCGTTGTCGGTGTAGCGCGTGGCATATTTGGCCGCCCCCGCCAGCAGGAGGATCAGCAGCAGCGACACCACCCGCCCGCGCACCGCCCGGCGCTGCTGCAGCAGCGACAGCCCCGCATAGAGCAACGTGGTCGCGAGGCACACCAGCCCCGCGCCGCGGATCGTGTATGCGGCCACGGCGAGCAGGGCGATCGGAAGCGCCCGCCGCGGCGAGGCCGGCCAGTCTGGCCAGCGCAGGGCCAGCGTGATCCAGGCCAGCGTCGCCAGGGTGAACGCCGGCTCCGAAAAGACGAAGAGCGCTCCCTCCAGCACGTGCCAGTTGACCGCGAACGTCGCCGCACACAGCAGCGCCAGCCAGCGCAGCCCCTCCTCGGAAAGTCGGTAGCGGCGATGCAGCGGGCCGTTGAGCCGGCGGAGAAGTTGGCGGGCCACGGCATAGGCCAGAGGGACGCCGGCGCACAAAAGCAGCGCGTTGAGCAGGTGGGCGCCGAAGAGCGTCAGCTTGCCCGCCGGGACGCTGAACAGGGCCAGCAAAAGGGGGTAGCCGGGGGGATAAAACGTGTCGCGGCCGATGGTGCTGGCGAGATGGACGCCCTGGCCGTGGAGGAGGGAATCGGCGAGGAGCAGGTAGGAGAACTCGTCGGGGGCGGCCATGGCGGAGCGGGCGACATCCCACCGGCCGAGGTCGTTCTTGTGCACGAGCGCAAGCAGGGGCAGCAGCGAGAGGAGGATCAGGAGCAGCAGGGGGAGGAGGCGGCGAAGCAGCGGGCGGCGGGCGAAGCTCATGGGCATAGGGACCGTCGGCGCGGGGTGGGGGGTGGGATTAGCGGGCGGCGGTCATCGTGCCGGGGCTGAGGTAGAGTTCGGCCATGCGGTAGGGGGAGACGGGCTGGGCACCCACGAAAACGGGCGAGAGGTTGGACTGGAGGGTCTGCTGGCCGCCGGCGAGGAGGGTGCTGACGGTGCGGAGGAGGTTCACCTTCCAGCGGGCGCCGGGCTGGGGCGTGATGCGGAGGGCGGGGGGGAGCTGACGGATGGGGATGGCGACGACGGCGGTCCAGACTTTGTGGCCATGTTCCTGGCCATCGCGGACCTTGGTGCTGAGGCCGGCGACCTGGTAGTCGGGCTGCTGGCTGAGGGGA
>CALCHA010000562.1 GCA_937901265.1 uncultured Phycisphaerales bacterium | reverse complement strand
ACGGCTGACTATACTGTCAGCAACACCGATTATATGGACAGGAATGCTTTTCATGGTCTGTTAAAAAAATATCTGGACGGCAAATGCGCGGAAGAGGAAAAGGCCATCATCGACAAATGGTACGATCTGCTGGATGACGCCGATGTGCAGACCCCGGCCGGCGACGATCAGGAGCTGGAGGACCTCGAAGACCGCCTGTGGAATAAGATACACGGCGACATCGGGGCCGTCCGTCCGGAAGAAGCGCCTCGCAGACGGAGACTGTCCATTGCCGGGGCTCGCCGGAAATACTGGTATGCCGCCGCCATGGTGATCGTGATCGCCGGCATTATTGGGGCTTATGTGTACCAGCAGTTTGATTCGCGGGCGGTGTTCGACCAGCGCGACCGGGTGAACGCGGAGTTTGAGGACGCGTCGAAGTCGATCACCAAGGCGCAGGAAATGGATCAGGAAAAAGCGCGCATGGTGGCGAAGGCGGAGCTGACCACGACGCTGATGGAGCGCGTGCGCCGCTCGGCGTTGCTGTCGGAACTGACCACGCTTCAACCCAAGGGGCTGACGATTCTGTCGCTGGAGCTCAAGACCAACGAGGTGCAGCAAGCCGTGCCTCAGGCCGCCATCGACGCCGCCAAAGCTGCCGGGGGCGAAGCGCCGCCGGTGAAGCCCCCGCAGTCAGAGGTAACGATCAACCTCACGGGCACGGCTCCCACGGATGGTCAGGTGGCGCAGTACATTTCATCGCTGGCCAAGTCGAAGCTGCTGTCCGATGTGAACCTGCTCTTTTCGGATGAGTACAAACGCACCCGCGAAACCAATTCCGATCTCGTGCGGAAGTTCCACATTGAAATGAAAGTCAATCCCGATGCCGATCTGCGTCGTCTCGGCGACCAGTCCGCGTCGCTCGATGCCGAACCCTCCGTTACGCACTGAAATTCTTCCCGCACGGCGGCCGCGCCGCCGAAAGGTGATCTATGCAGTTTGGTCCCCGCACCCTGATCTTCTTCATCCTGCTGCTGGCCATGCCCGCCGTGTCCTACTGGTGCATGTTCAAGCCGCTGAATGAGCAGAAGCTGACCGCCATCGATGAAATCAAGGACAAGCGCAAGCAGCTCAGCGACCTGGCGCGGGCGACCTCGGGGGAGAAAAACCTCGCCGCCGAAATTGAAAAGCTTCGCCAGGCTGTCGATTTCCTTGAGCGTAAACTTCCCGAAGAAAAGGAAATGGACAAGGTTCTTCGCGAGACCACGGCCCTGGCGGAAAAGAACGGGCTGTCCACCAAGTCCTTCCGGCTGCAGAAGGTCATCGCCGGCCCCGGCTATTCAGAGCAGCCGATCAAGATGGTGCTGACCGGTCCCATGGCGAAAGGGTTTTATCCTTTCGTTTGCGATCTCGAAGGTCTCAAGCGGCTGACCAAAATCGGCGAAATGAAGATCGACGCGGATGAGAAAAACCCCGGCATCGTCAGCGTCGAGATGACCCTCACCATCTACTTCTACGCCGGCAACACGAAAGTCGCGGTGGCTCAATGACTCAGCAAAATTGGAACGCGGACGGGGCCGGGGAAGATGATGTGCAGATGCCCCTCGGGCTCTCCTCCGACAACCAGGGGGATTATGTTCCCTCCGGCGAAGGCAAGCCGAAGGTCGGCGGATCGACGCTGGCGCTGGTCGGAGCGTTCGCGCTTGGCCTTGCGGTGATCTATGGCCTGGGCATGCACGCCAAGCCGCGCAGCGCCAATGCCGAGACCCTCGCCCGCCAGCAACTGGTGCAGTCCGCCATCACCGAACTCCTGGAGAAGAACGGCAAGGCGGAGCAGGTTCAGGGGCTCTTCCGCGATACCGACAAGCTGGTGGCGATGTTCTATTCCTACCTCGGGAACGACCACGCCGTGCACCCGGCACTGCCGCACGATCCCTTCGCCAACGACGAGGTCCGCCCGACGCTGGTCAATTCTCCGGCGCAGGAAGCGGTCTCGGTGGTGGTCACGAATCCTCTGGAGGCGGAGAAGCTGCGCAAGGTTGCGGAGACGTTTAACTCGCTGAAGCTGCAGACCGTGATGATGGGGCGCCGCCCCGCCGCGATGATCAACAACACGATGCTGACGACGGGGTCCAGGCTCGGGGAATTCACGGTGGCGGAGATTCAGAACGACCGCGTCATCCTGACCTACAACACCAGCAAATTTGAGCTGGTGCTCGATCGCCCCGTTTCTCAATCCCACTGACACCGCGCAACGGAAGCTTACGAATGTCGAGAACCGATCCTGCCGACGCTCCCACCGCCCTCGCCGAGCCACCGCACGTCGATGAGTCGCTGCACGCACTCTGGGCTCCCGCACCGGCCGCCACGCGGCGCGTGCGCCGCAGCGTCGAGGACATTCTCGTCGCCTGCGGGCACCTGGATGCCGACAAGCTCGGCCAGGCGCGCTCAGTGCTGGCGACCAGCCGCGGCAAGAAGCTCACGCAGATCCTCCTGGAGATGGGAGCCCTCACCGAAGAAAAAATTCAGGTGGCGCTGGCGGAACTTCTCGATCTCACCTACGAACCCATCGACCCCAAGGCCCTCGACCGCCGCGCTTTTGACGCGCTGCCCAGCGAATTCATGAAGGCTCGCGGCTGCTGCGCGCTGCGCCGCGAAGAGGGCCCGGGCGGCGCGATCACCCTGGGCATGGTCGATCCCGCGGACGTGTTTCTGCTCGATGAGGTGAAACGCAAGCTCAACATCCGCCACGTCAAGGTCGTCGTCGTGTGCCTCTCGCACATCACCGCGGCGCTGGATGTCGCCCAGGCCGCCGACGGCAACGGCGGCGAAAAATTCGACGAAATCATCAAGGACATGGACCAGCAGGAACTGGAAATCGTCGAAGAGGAAAAGGATGACGTCACGGACCTGGCCAAGGCCTCGGGCGAATCCCCGGTCATCCGGCTGGTCAACTTTCTGATCTTTGATGCGATCAAGCAGGGCGCTTCGGACATCCACATTGAGCCGCATGAAAAACGTCTCGTGGTGCGCTACCGCATCGACGGCGTGCTTTTTGAAGCGATGAACCCGCCGCACCAGATGCAGGCCGCCGTCGCCTCCCGTTTGAAGATCATGGCGAACCTCGACATTTCCGAGCGCCGCCTCCCGCAGGACGGGCGCATCCGTACCATGGTCTCCGGCCGCCACGTCGATTTGCGTATCTCCACCGTGCCCACGCAGTATGGCGAAAAAACCGTCATCCGTATTCTGGACAACCGCTCCATCATGCTGGGGCTCGAACAGCTCGGCTTCTCCGACGACATGCTCACCATCCTGCGCAAGCAGATCGATCGCCCCAACGGCATCGTGCTGGTCACCGGCCCCACGGGCTCGGGCAAAACCACCACGCTCTATTCCTGCGTCCGCTGCATGGATGGCGCCAAGCTCAACATCTCCACCGTCGAAGACCCCGTGGAATATCACCTCTCCTTTGCCAACCAGATCCAGGTCATGGAAAAAATCGGCATGACCTTCTCGGCCGCCCTTCGCGCCCTGCTGCGGCAGGATCCCGACGTCATCATGCTCGGCGAAATCCGCGATGCCGAAACCGCCGGAATTGCCGTGCAGGCCTCGCTCACGGGCCACCTTGTGCTCTCCACGCTGCACACCAATGACGCCCCCTCCTCCATCACGCGCCTCATCAACATCGGCGTCGAACCCTACCTGATTTCCGCGGCCGTCAACGCCGTGCTCGCTCAGCGGCTCGTCCGTCGCATCTGCGGTGAATGCAAAGTACCCTTTAAAATCGAAGACCCGGAAATGGTCGAATTCCTGCAGACGCGCG
>CALCHA010000561.1 GCA_937901265.1 uncultured Phycisphaerales bacterium | reverse complement strand
TTCACACTCAGGCGGCTCTGCCGCAGGCTCGCACCGAGACTGCCGATTTCCGTCTGACCTCGTTTGAATCAGGTAAAATATACCCCGGGAACGCCCCCGGACAAATAGCCTATCTTTCCATATTGCGGAAGATTTCACGATTCTCGGCCGAATGGATGAGCAAGAGGGGCTATGCGTTAATCTAGGTAATTTCGCCCAAGGCCCAGTCCCCCTTCGCTCCCGAACGAAACCCTATCGCTCAGCGACAGCCGCCAGGGGCAGGGAGACCCGTCGGCCGCCCGCGTCCGCGACGAGGCTCCCGGCCTTCGTCTGATTCGTCCCGCCGTGGTGCCGCTGGTAAAACGAGCAGCTCGCGCAGGGCGTCGGAAACGGTCCGGGCGGGACGGGTCCCTTGCGAAAGAGCTGCCGCGCGCGCTGCATCGTCGGATCATTATAAAGATCCTTCACCGTCCGCCCCTCCAGGCTCCCATACTCCGCGACGTTCTGATAGATCAGGCAGCGCGCCGCCTGGCCATTGGAATTGAGCACCAGCGAGCGCCACAGAAAATAGCAGGGCCAGGCGAACACCGTCTCGCCCTCAGCCACCTTCGCCGCGCGAAACTCCGGCTCGGGCGCCAGCCACTCTTCCTGCAGGGCCGGGTCGAATTCCATGCCGCGGATCGGCGCGAAGCGCAGCGTGACGCCCAGCTCCGCGGCGATTTCTCGCGCGCGGGCCATTTCACCATGGTTGTATTTATTGACCAGGAACTGCCACTCGATCTGCATGGCCGAGCGCTGCCGCCGCTTCTCCTCGACGAACAGCCGCATGCCGCTGAGGGCGTCGGCCACCTGTCCCCGCACCCGGTACTTCTCGTAACTTTCCTGGGTGATCCCATCGATGGCGACGACCAGGTGATCGAGGCCGGAGGCCACCACTTCCGCCGCCATTTTCTCGGTCACCAGCGTGCAGTTGGTGCTCATCAGGGTGAAGATGCGGCGGGCGTGGCAGCGTTCGATGATGTATTTGCTTCGCGGCCAATCGAGCAGCGGCTCGCCCTGGCCGAAGATCTGGCACTGGAAGAGGTACTTGCCGGCCTCGTCGAGAAGGCGATCGAAGAGCTCCAGAGAGAGTTTCCCGGCGGAGTTTTTACGCGCATCAGGAAAGATCTGCCGATCGCACAGCGGACAGTCGAGGTTGCAGTAATAGAGGGGTTCAAGGAAGAGGATGTAGGGGTAAGACCGCACCAGGGGCGTGCGTCGGCGGTAAGCCCACTCGGTGCGCAGGGCGTTGAGGATCTTCCCTGCGGATCCATACTTCCAGAGCGAGCGGCCATAGACCTTGAACAGGCGGCCGTAGTTGCGATAGTGGATGAAGCTGGACACGACAAACCCTCGGCATGCTGCGGGCAGGGGGAAGGCTGGAGCCTACTGCTGCTGTGCGTCTTGCCGGGGGGACTGGCCGACAGCGAAGTACAAATTGTACATGCGCTCAGCGACCATTTGCCACGTATATTTTGCAAAAACCTGTTGCCGCCCCACCTCGCCCATTCCCCGGGCCATTTCCGGACTTTTCGACAGCCTTGTCATCGCCGCCGCCAGCCCCGCGACATCGCCCTCGGGCACAATGACGCCGCCCGCACCCACGACCTCGGGAATCGCCCCGGAATCGGACCCGATCACCGGCGTGGCGCAGGCATGCGCTTCGATGATCACGCGCCCGAACTGTTCCTTCCACGTCGGCACCGTGCGCGAGGGGAGTACCAGCGCATCGATCGCATTCATGATCGGCGTCAGCTCCGCGGGCGCGACCTGCGGAATGATCCGCACGCGGTCGCCCAATGCCAGCGCCGCGATCTGCTCGCGCAGCGTCGCTTCGTACTCGCCCGATCCCACCAGCACGCACTGCACGTCGGGGCCGCAGATCGCCACGGCGGCGATCAGATCCTGGATGCCCTTGCGCTCCACGAAGCGTCCGATGTAGCCGGCGGTGAATTTCGAAAAACCAAATTGCTGCCGGCAGCTCGCACGATCCAGCGGGCGGAACAGCGTCCCATCCACGGCGTTGGGCACCACCGTCGCGGGACCCTGGAAACCCTTCGAACGCATGACGGAAATCGCCTCGTGGTTGCGGCAGACGGCGTGATCGGCATGGCGGCAGACGTAACGCCGCAACTGCTCAAAGGGCGGGGGCAGCTTGCGGTCGATGTTCTGCTCCGTCTCCGTAATGATTTTGCATTGCGGCAGAAACCGGTTGCGCAGCCACACGGCGTGCGCGCTCACCAGTGCCCAGGGCTCCTCCCACAAATCAATCACGTCAGGCTGAAACGCGCGCAGCAGCTTCTTGAGCCCCGGATACCAGTGCAGATAAAACTGCCCCGGACCCGCCCACGGCCAGACCACCTTGCCGATTTCATAGCGGCAGCGCGGCGCGGGCACGGTCGCCGCGAGTCGCCACTGGCCGTAGTGCTTCCAGCGGTGGGGGATGAGCGTCACCAGCTCGACCCCGGGCATTTGCGCGATGAGTTCGGTTTTGGGCTGCCCCTCGGTGGGGGATTGGCAGGTGTGGGAGATGAGCAGGACGCGCAAGGGTCTGGCGGACGTTTCATGCGCCGCTTTGCCGGAGTCGTGTGGAATCGCGGATGCGGTGGGGGGGCAAAGTGGAGCGCTCATGAGTTGCCTCCTTGCCCCAATGCGGCGTTGTAGACGGCGAGAGTTTCGCAGGCCATGCGGGCAGCGGTGAAGTGCTGGCGGAAGCGTTCGGCGCCGGCGCTGCCGAAGCGTTGGCGCAGGGGCGGATCAGTGAGGAGCTGTTGGAGGGCGCTGGCGAGCTGGTGGGAATCCTTGGGGGGCGTGAGGAGGCCGGTGACGCCCGGTTCGACGATTTCGCACGGCCCGCCGGCGTTGATGGCGATGACCGGGACGCCAAGAGCCATGGCCTCGAGGACGACAAGGCCAAAGCCTTCGACCGCACTGGGCAGGACAAAAATATCCGCGGCGCGGATGAGGGAGAGGACATCGTCGCGGAAGCCCAGAAGATGAACATGGGGGGAAAGGCCATGGCGCGCGATCTGGGCTTCAATGGACGCACGTTCCTGGCCGCTACCGGCAATGAAGCAGTGAACTGCGGGGAATGCGGCGGCAACCGGTTTCATCGCATCAATGAGGGTGGGAACGTCCTTTTCCTGTTCCAATCGGGCGGCACAGAAGATGAAGGGGGCATCGGCGGGAAGGCCGAGGTCGGCGCGGATCGCGGCGGCCGGGCGGAGGGCTGCGGGATCGGGAGCCATCATGCCGTTGAGCACGGTGTGGAGTTGCTGTTGGGTCGCATCGCGGCGGGCGAGCGCAGCGCGCTTGACGGCGTCGGAAATCGCAACGATGCGCGCGGTGCGATGGGTGGTCCACCGATGCGCCGCCGCCGACAACCATGCCTTGGGCCCGCGCCGCCCCACGCGAGAGGGAAAGAGAAAGTGCTGCGTCGCCACGCACGCCCCGCGTCCGGCGCGCGACACGGCCAGCGCCGCCGCCAGATGCGTCCGCCCGTTGTGCGCGTGAACGATGTCAATCTCGCCCGACCGCAGCATCCCCGCGATACGCTTCACCGCCGCGAAGTCGACCATGCCACGTTTCGGTATCGCCACCACCTCGATCCCCCGCATCCCCACTTTTTCCGCCAGCGGCGAGGGCGCGGGGCACCCCACGCGCACCGGCACGCCCAGATCCGCGAGTGCGCCCGCCAGATCCAGCATATGCCGCTCCGTCCCGGCGAAGACGTCGGCATCGGTCAGCAGAAGAACCCGCGGCAAATCGCCTTTCGTCATGCGCAATTCGCCCGCAGAATTTCTTCGTAGCGCGTCAACACCTTCTCCCAGCGATAGGCCTGCACGCTGGCCGAGATGTCCTGCGGCGACGCCCAGCGCGAGCGCAGGATCCGGTCGATTTTCCCCGCGATTTCCGCCTCATCGTGCGGATCGTCGAGCAGCAGTCCCGTCCGCCCTTCCTGCACCGCCACCGCCGCCCCAGCCAGTCGGCTCGTCAACACCGGGACGCCCGTCGCCAGCGCTTCGACAATCACCAGCCCCCACGCTTCGTAATAGGTCGGCAGCACGAACAGGTCGCCTGCCGCAAAATAGCGCGCCACGTCCGCGCTGGGGCCGACACAGGTTACTCGTCCCGCGAGCCCCAGGCTCTGCAGCATTCCGGCATGCGCTTCGATCGAGACCCGCCCTGCCACCAGCACGCGCAGCGACGGATCCTTCAACCGCGCCACCGCTCGAATCAGCGGGAAAAATCCCTTCCGTTCCAGCTCATTGGCCACGAACACCAGCACCCGATCGGAGGGCCCATAGCCCAGCTCCGCACGCACCTTGTCACGCAGCTCCGCCCGCCGCCCCGGATGGAATTCGGCCGGGTTGTACCCGTTGGGCAGCATGTCGATATCCCCCGCCGGCACCCCATAGTGCTCCATCAGTTCGTCGCGTATCCGCGGGGTCAACGCGATCAGCCGACGATACCGTCGGCCGCCAAAGTATTCCCGTTCGAGCCGGAGAATAAAGGGATGGAACAAATTCAGCCGCTGCTTGAGCCGCCCTTTCCAATCCCGGTGAGCTCGCGAAATTTTCAGCCACTCGGCGTGAACCGACGGCACCCACAGCACGCCCCCCGGCGGGCAGACCACGCCGAACGCCGCATGGACTGTCGGCCCGGATCGCTGGGTCCGCAACGCCGCCAGTGCCGCAGTCGCGCCGCGCCGGTAGGTTCGATTCCGCAGGATCGCCTGCGAGGATTTCACCGGGACGGCCACTCGGTGCACGTCCGCAGCCAACACTCCCTCGGCGAATTCCGCGCTGAGGACCGAAACGGAATGCCCACGCCCCGCCAGAAAATTCGCGCACTCCACCATGACCCGCTCCACCCCGCCGCGACGATGGCACGAGGGAAATGTCAGCAGTGCGGAAAATGGCGATGCGCTCGCGGTGCATTGGCCGCCCGCGGATGTAGATTCCGCCGGCGAAGCCGACACGCCTGGTGATGGATCGTCCTGCACGCTCACATTACCGGCCGCATCCGCGTCACCGTGACGCGCTGCACCCGCTCCACGACCTGCTGCTTCTTCTTTACCCGGCCGCGAGACTTGATCGCAAAGTGCGCAGCCGTTGCCATCCCCACCGCCGCCCACGCCTGAAGGACCGCTCCCCGGCTCCAATAGTGATCCACCAACCCGTGCGTGAACCGCGCCGCGACCAGGGCCGCGCCGAGGATGGCGATCGAATAGAGCGGACTCGTGATCGGGATCCGCCGCAGGTCGCGCCAAACCATCACGATCACCGTCACGTGGATCGCCACCAGCGCCAGCAGCCCCTGCACGCCCGTCTCCGCCAGCGTAATCATCACCAGGTTCGTCGCGTCCATGTCCTTGCGCAACTGCACCCCGATGCCCATCGCTGGATTGTTTTTGTAAATTCTCTCGGCGGCGTCGATGGTGTCCCACCGCGCGCGGACGTTCACCCGGTCGCTGGTGAAACCCGTCGCGTATTCCTTGTCCGCCTGTGGCATGAAAAACCACAGTCCCGCCACCAGGGGAATCAGGAGCATCGCCAGTTTGAAGGCCAGCTTGATGCGCCCGCGCATCCCCAGCACCACGCAGCACCCCACGAACGCCCCGATCCATCCGCCGCGCGACAGGCTGAAGAGCAGGCACGAGACGATCAGCACCAGGGCAATCATCAGCGCCCGCCGGCGGTAGCGTCCGGTCGCTGCCAGCCAGCGCTCAACCGCCATCACCGCAACGGTGCCCATGGAAGCACCCCATGCGTTTTTATTCATCGAGAGGAATGAGTAATCCGTCACCAGCGCCAGAAACGCCAGCAGTGCCGCCGTCATGATGCACAGGTCGTACACCACCGTCAGCCGCTCGGGATGCTTGGAAAACGAGGCATACACGAACACCGCGATGATCAGATAGAGCGACATCTGCACCAGAGGGGTGAGTGCCTCGGCATTCCAATGCAACGCCGTCGAGGCCGTGCAGCAGCCCAGGTAGAGAAGCACCGGGATGAGCACGGGGCCCATTTTAAATCCGTGGCGCCGGCCGAGGACGGTGGGGACGCACAGGAGGAACAGCCAGATCAGGCTGAACTCGCCAATGGAGATGTGGACGGGCAAATTGAGGGGGAGATCGTTGACGAAGGGGGCGACCGAGAAGGCGATGGCCATCCCGTACTCGCACTTCCAGGCCGTCACCAGCAGGAGCAGCAGGATGTAGAGGATGCCCGCGATGACGATGGAGACCATCCCCAATCCCAGCAGCACGCCGGTGGCGATCAGGCCCATGGCCAAATGGGAATAGGCGGCGTAGGAGGCTCGGGAGAGTTGTGGAACGGCGACATGGGACATCAGGCGGGCTCCACAAATCGCGGCCAGACGGTGAGTTGCCGCCAGACCAGCCAGGCGTGCAGGCGCATCTTTGCGCGTGCCGCCCGGCGACGCCGCGGCAGCAGGAGCAGGACGCCCAGCCAGAGGATGCTCCGCATCAGGCTCCCGATGACCATGGCCGCGCGCAACGCCAAAAGCCCCAGCATGCCATGGTGTTTGCGTTCGTACAAGTCCAGACTTTCAAAGAAGTTGCGGTTGATGCGTGCGGCTTCGGGTTTGCCGCTGGCGCCGCCGAGGTGGGTGACTTCGGCGGCGGGGGTAAAGGCGATTTTCCAGCCGGCGTTGCGGATCCGTGCCTGCCAGTCGGTTTCCTCGGCGTACATGAAGAATCGTTCATCGAAGCCTCCGACTTGCTCGAAAACTTCGCGACGCACCAGCAGGCAGGCGCCGATGACCCAGTCGACGTTGCGCTCTAAGTCGTGCTTCCAGCGGCGGTAATCGCC
>CALCHA010000560.1 GCA_937901265.1 uncultured Phycisphaerales bacterium | reverse complement strand
AAAAGGGTCCTCTACGTCGCCAATGTCGATGAATCCGATCCCGCCGGAGCGGGCGACCTCGTCCAGCGCGTCCGCGACCGCGCCCGCGCCGAGCAGGGTGCCGTCGTCCCGGTCTGCGGCAAGCTCGAAGCCGAACTCGCCGAACTCCCTCCCGACGACCGCGCCGCCATGCTCGCCGACTACGGCATGACCGAACCCGCCCTCAACGCCCTCGCCCGCGAAGCCTACAAACTCCTCGGCCTCCAGTCCTTTTTCACCGCCGGCCCCATGGAAATCCGCGCCTGGACCATCCCCCTCGGAGCCTCCGCCCCCCAGGCCGCCGGCGTCATCCACACCGATTTCGAACAGGGCTTCATCCGCGCCGAAATCTACAACTTCGCCGACCTCATGGCTCTCAAAACCGAACCCGCCATCAAAGCCGCCGGCAAAATGCGCTCCGAAGGCAAAACCTACATCATGCGCGATGGCGACATCGCCCACTTCCTCTTCAACGACTAACCTTGCGAAATTTAGCGGCCGCCCTCGGGGCGGCGCGTACGCAAACCCGAACCACGCAAAAACCTCCAAACCTCTTCAAACAAAAAAAAACGCGCCCCCCAATCCCCCGTGCATTGATCGAACCAATCGCATATCCTGCGCTTTGCGATGCGGAGGTGCCCATGTCCAACAATTACCACCCCATGACCCGCGCGAATCTCCTCGCCCTCACCATCAGTGGCACGCTGCTCCTGCTCCTCGCCTTCATCTCCGCCGCCCACGCCCGGAATATGGCCGCCATGACGGGCTGCGCCAGCAACCTCGATAAAATCGGACTAGCCATGAGTACATATTCGGTCACCGCCAATGGCCTGTTTCCTTACATCGAAGGTACATCCGATACGGCCTACTCCACCGCCCTTGATCCTACCCCGCCACTCACCGCGGCCCAGGAAAAGAAAAACCTGCTCAATAATCCCCTCGCCGCCGTTTGGCTCCTCCACAGCGGCGGCTTGCTCAAACACACCTCCGTCTTCCTCTGCCCCGCCGACCCTTTCGCCAAAACGCCTGCCTCCGACAGCAAAAAGAAATCCTTTGCCAACTTCCAATCTCCCCAAAACATCAGCTACGCCATTCCCTATATGTGGACCACCGACGTAAACCACGCCATCGTCCCCGGCCCCTGGTGGAGCTATCCCAACCACGGCGTGGACAAGCCCATCATGTCGGATATGCCTCCTTACATCAGCGCAAAAGCCGCCCCGGGCGAGGCGTTCTCTGCCCCTGCCACCGTCCCCGCCGCCTCCCAGCCGGCCGCCGACAAGGGCGCCCTCGTGATCGCCGATCTCGGAACCCCCATCAATTCCCCCAATCACGGGGGCACCGGCCAAAACATTCTCATGGCCGACGGCCACGTGGACTGGTGTGGCATGCCACACGTGCCATATCGGGGCGGAGGTTACCAGGCAGACAATATCTGGATGGACACCGTCGCCGGCGCCCAGACCGCCATCGACGCCGGAAAACTCCCCGCCCCCGTCGCCACCGCACAATATCCCTACGATACCGTCATGGTCCCCACCCGCTCCGCGAAAGGCGACCTGAAATAAAAAGGGAATTCATTTACCGTCCGCCCCCGACGCCGTCGCGACCTCCAAAATGCGAAAAAACGGCGGGATTACCGGCGGACATCCCGCCCGTGCCCTTTTTGCCAAAATTTTATGCAACTTCCCCCGTTTACCGGGTAATATACCTACATCTTTCCCTCGTTGTCACCACGCCCTTTCCTGGAGTCGCATGTCACCGACGATGAGGATTTTGCACGTCACCCACGTCCTGCACCCGCGCGCC
>CALCHA010000559.1 GCA_937901265.1 uncultured Phycisphaerales bacterium | reverse complement strand
TCCCGCGCCCAGTTCGCCCGAATCAATCAGGCCCAGGAAGATGCCGGGCTCGAACTCTACGCCAACCCGCGAAACACCGCCGCCGGAACTCTCAAACAACTCGATCCCAAGGTCGTCGCCGCACGCAAACTCGATTTCCTCCCCCACGGCTCCGGCGAAATCCGCGGCCTCGATGTCGCCACCTTCCACGAGTGGCAACACATCCTCCAGACCCTCGGCCTGCGGACCACCGACCACTTCCAATGCTGCGCCACCATTGACGACGTCCTCGCTTACCTCCACCGCTTTGCCGAGATCCGGAAATCCCTCCCCTACGACACCGATGGCGTCGTGATCAAAATTGACTCCCTCGACCAGCGGGCCCAACTCGGGGCCACCGCCAAAGCCCCCCGCTGGTGCATCGCCTACAAATACCAGCCCGAACAGGCCCAGACCCAACTGGCACGCGTCCTCTTTCAGGTCGGCAAAACCGGCACCATCACCCCCGTTGCTGAATTTGAGCCCCCCGTGTTCATCTCCGGCACCAACGTCTATCGCGCCAGCCTCCACAACTTCGACGAGATCGAACGCAAAGACATCCGCAAGTTCGACCAGGTGATCGTCGAAAAGGCCGGCGAAGTCATCCCCTACGTCGTCGGCGTCGTCCCCGACAAGCGCCCGCCCCACGCCGAAATCATCGCGCCGCCCACAGCCTGTCCCAGCTGCGGCAGCGCCGACCTCGAACGCGACGGCGGCTTCGTGCGCTGCACCAACCCCGCCTGCCCCGCCCAGATCGCAGAGCGCCTCCGCTTCTGGTCCGGCCGCAACCAGATGGACATCGACGAGCTCGGCGAAAAGCTCATCCACAAGCTCCAGGCCAAAGGCCTCATCCACAACATCCCCGATCTCTACCGCCTCACCCATGAACAACTTGTCGATACCCTCCGCAAGGAAAACGCCAAGGGCGAATCCAATCCCGCCAAGGCCGCCCAGAATGTTCTTGATGGCCTCGCCGCCTCCAAATCCCGCGGCTTTGCCAGGGTCCTCGCGGGCCTCGGTATCCTGCACATCGGCGTGCGCACCGCTCAGGTCGTCGCCGAGCACTTTCCTTCCTACCCCCTGCTGGCCGCCGCACGCCTCGACGAACTTTTGCGCATCCCCGATATGGGCGGCGGCGTTCTCGACGATTTTCACAAGTACCAGCAGCGCTACGAGGAACTCCAGCACGTCACCCCCGAACAGCTCTTCGGCGTGACATCCCTCGACCCCGCCACCGAAAAATGGCTCGCCGAAGCCCCCGCTCGCGGTGCCCGCGAGAAACGCCCCGCGGAGCTGATCGCGGAGCTCCGCACCAGGGGCGTCGCCGCACAGTCCCTCTACCGCTTCGTCCATTCCCCCTCGGGTCGGCAGACCTTTGACGACCTTGCCGCCCTGGGCGTTGACCTCACCGAACCTCGCCCCACCTTCGTCGGGCCCCAGCCCCTCGTCGGCATGACCATCGTCGTCACCGGCACCCTTACCCGTTTCACCCGCGGGGAGATCAAAACCAAAATTGAAGCCCTCGGCGGAAAGACGACCGACTCGGTCAGCAAAAACACCACCTTCGTCCTGGCCGGCGAAGAGGCCGGTTCCAAGCTGGAGAAGGCCCGCAAGCTCGGCGTGGAAGTTCTCAACGAAGCCGAATTCCTCGCCCGCATCGCACCGCC
>CALCHA010000558.1 GCA_937901265.1 uncultured Phycisphaerales bacterium | reverse complement strand
CGAGGGATAGAATCGTAGAAAACAGGCGTTCTGTCTCGAAGGCATCGATTGCAATGGACACAGCCCCCTCGGTCAACGGTGTGCCGATCCGGTTGACCTATGCCCGGTGGTACCACATCGTCGAAAACCACGACGAGATGGCGAGCAACTTCCATGGAGTCCTGGAGGCCGTGGAAGGCCCCGACTTGGTGGTGCAAGGGAACGGCGGGACGCTCAAGGCTGCACGGAGTGTCGGCAGGGGCAAATGGTTGGTGGTAGTGTACCGGGAGGTTTCCAGGCACGACGGCTTCGTGATCACCGCCTACCAGTTGAACACACGACCGAAAGGAAGAATCGCATGGCGACGGACGTAGCCGCTTCGACGACGGACTTTGTGAGCAAGTGCAGAGCGATGGCCATGGACATGCTGCGCCTTCCGACGCAGCAGATGTGGGTGGATTACGACGAGGAGGCGGATGTTCTGTACATGAGTTTTCGCCGGCCGCAGAAGGCGACAAAGACCATCGAGGTGGAGGAGGATGTGTTGCTGCGGAAAGATGGACGAACGATCGTGGGGATGACGATTTTGAATGCCAGCAGCCGAGGTGGGCGGCCGAAGCGGCGGCGCCTTTCCCCGAAGATCGCGGCGAGGAATGCCAGGCTGGCTTCCGCCGCCTCCACGGGGCGATCGGGATAGGTGGCCCCGCTCCCCGTGACCCGGAGGTCGTAGGGCTCGCGGCGTTCTCGCAAGGACGAAGGAGATCGCTTTCACCGTTGCGGCAACCGCTTCAGCTTACTTTATCACGTCGGCGTCGGAATCATCCGCTCCGCCACCAGCTCATACGATCGCCGCCGCGTTCCATGGTCGTGCAGGATGTTGACCAGCAGCAGTTCATCCGCGCGGTATTCCGCGGCCAATTCCCCCAGCGCGGCTTCCACCCGCGCCGGGCTTCCCGCGATCAGCCGCCGGTGCACGCCCAGCCGCTCCGGCGGTGTCCCCAGCTCCGCAAGAAAGGCCTTGGCCTTGTCGACCGGTGGCACGGCAATCAACACACCGCGAAACAACTGAATCATCATCATCTGAAACGGCGCCGCCAGGTCGCGGGCTTCCTCGTCGGTCTCCGCGCACACCGTCCACGCCGCCACCATCACCCGCGGCGCCGCCAGGCGCTCCGAGGGTCGAAACGTGTCCCGGTAACGCGCCGCGATCGATGCCCCGTTGGCGTTAATGAAATCGGCAAACACGTAGGGCAACCCCATCTCCGCGGCCCACAGCGCCGACTGCATCGACGAGCCCAGCAGCGAAACAGCCGGCTTCTCCGGCCCGCCCGGCAGCGGCGACCGCAGCGCCAGCCGCTCCGCGCTCGCCGGAAAATAGGCCAGCAATTCCGTGAGCTGCTCTATAAAATCATCCGCTGGCACGTGCTGCCGGTCGCGCCGCAAGGCCCGCGTTGTCGTCGGATCCGTGCCCGCCGCACGGCCGATGCCCAGATCGATCCGCCCGGGAAAGAGTCCCGCCAGCATCGAAAAGGTCTCCGCCACTTTCAGCGGGCTGTAGTGCGGCAGCATGATCCCGCCCGAGCCCACCCGAATCCGCCGCGTCGCCCCGGCCAGCAGCGGAATGAGCACCTCCGGGCTGGCACACGCCAGCCCCGGCGTCCCGTGATGTTCCGCCACCCAGTAGCGCGAATACCCAAGCGCATCCGCCAGCGCCGCCAAATCGATCGAATTCCGCAGGGCCGTGCCGCCGGTGGCCCCTTCGGGAATCGGCGACTGATCGAGAATGCCCAGCGGTAGTGTCATGCCAGCATGGTAGGAGGGCGCTGCCCGCCCCGCCCGCTCAATCGATTTTTTTCACCCACACGTTCCGCACCGACACCTTCGTTGTCGCCTCGATCTCGATGCCGAACAGCCCCGCCTGGTTGTTGGAGGAGTCGGGATCGTCATCCACCATCACCGCCATGAGCTGACCATTGACGATGTGCATGAGGACTCCGCCGCGGGCGATGACGATGTACTGGTTCCAGTCATCATTTTTCACCAGTTTGCCCAGCTCGGTACGGTCGCCGATGGTCCCCATGAGGTGCCGCGGTGCCATGCCCGCGCCCTCCACCACCTGCCCGCGCCACGCCATGATCCGCATCGGCGTGTTCTCGGAATAAAACTGGCCCGTGTAGACGCGCACCGGCCAGAAGTCCGCCTGCGGCCCGGTCATCATCCAGTCCAGATTGACGGGCCCGGTGTTGGCGATCACATTCGGCTGCACCGGCGTGAGCCAGGGCACGCCGGTTTTACTGCGATACTGCAGTCCGCTGCCGCCGGCACCGACGGTTTTGATCTCGAACTTCAGCGTGAAGTCCCTGGCGGTCATGTCGCGGTAGGCGATGTAGGTGTTGCCGCTGGGATTCTGCGCGGTCGATTCGCCGACGATGGCGCCCTCCTCGACCCGCCAGAATTTTGGATTGCCATCCCACCCTTTCAGGGTCTTGCCGTCGAAGAGCGAGACGTAGCCCTCGTCGTCATCGAAGTCGTAAGGCCGCGGCTGGTCGAATGCCCCCGAGGTAAGCACGCCGCCGTTGGCCAGCAGTGCCGCCAGCTGCGATTCATCCAGTTTGTCCGGGGAATTCTGCAGCTTAGCCAGGCCGGCGGTTCGTGCGGCGGCAAGCGCATCTTCCGCGGTTTGCAGCGCGGCCAGGGGTGCCTGCGTAGCGGCCCCGCCCAGCGCGGCCGCCGCCACCGCGGTCCGTGCCGCGGCAACTTGCGCAGCTGCGGCCTGAACGCTGCCGGTGAATGCGGTCAACGCCGCCACCTGTTTGGAGGTCATGTGCGGGACGGGGGGAATGGCATTGGTGCCGCGAACGCCGGTCGGCCCCGCGCCCGCGCCGGCGGAGAGCGCCGCCACCTGCGCCTGGGCCAGGGCGCCCTCGGAGTGCTGCAGCGTCGCCAACCCCGCCGCCCGCGCCTGCGCCAGTGCCTGCTCCGCCGCCATCACGGCCGCCAGTTTGGCGGCGACTCCGTGCGGGTCCGCCGGCCAGCTCAGTTCCGCCGCCAGCAATTCGCCGCGCAGGGTGCCCAGGGTTTCCAGGAGGGTCGCCGTGTCGCGGGTGATCTGCGCCACCGCCGCGGTTTGCCGGGCCGTCGCTCCGGGAATGCCGCCCCGCCCTCCGCCGCGCGCCCGGCCGGCCCCTCGTCCGGCGGCCGCTGGCGCCGCTGCACCCGGCGCGGTGGTGACGCCTGGGGCCGCGCCGGCGCGCTGCTGTCCCCCCAATCCTGTGAGCATCCACGTCCCCATCCCCACCGCCGAAACCACCGCCACCGTACGTATCGAGAACTTCACAGGTCACCTCGCCGCAAGCATCTGCCAAAGAAAGCACAACGCCCGGCACCCCCCCGCTATGCAATGTCCTGCCGCCACTTTTCACCCAAAGATCGCGCCCAGGAATCCCAGGCTGGCCTCCGCCGCCTCCACGGGGCGGTCGGGATAGGTGTAGAGCTCGACGGTCACATGCCGGTCGTAGTGCACCGCTTCGAGCGCCGCTTTGATCGCCAGCCAGTTCATGTTCCCCGTCCCCGGAATCAGGTGATAGTGCTTGCGGCCCAGCAGGTCTTCCACGTGGCAATTCCAGATACGCCCCTCCAGGAGCTTCACCACCCCCGTCGGACCGCCGATCTCTTCCCCGATCACCACGCTGTGGCCGATGTCGAGATTCGCCCCGAGCATTTTGCTTCCCGAGCGGTCGATGAGGTCCCGCAGCTCCGCCGCCCACTCGATGAAGAGGCCGGGCTCGCTCTCGATGCCCACCCGGATCTTGAGCTTCTCCGCCGTCTCCAGCACCGGTTTGAGCGACTCGCGCAACTGCCGCAGGGCCTTGTCGGGCGCCATCGTCGGCAGCGCCTTGCCGCTGGTGATGCTGATGTTTTCCGCGCCGATGGTCTTGGCGAACCAGAGCGTGTTCAGGATCATGGCGATGCGGTCGCCCCGGAGCTTTGCATCAGGAGAAATGAGCGAGGGCTCAAAAAAGGGTTCGGGCGGGGCGTCGCTCCAGTACCCGAAGGTGCAATTGGCGTTGACGTTGCTGACTTCGAGGTGCAGGCTTTCCAGCTGTTCGCGGAGGGCCAAAGCTTCGGCCTCATCGTATCGCGCGGGGTACCAGTGGGGCTTGTCCGCCAGGATCTCGACCGCCGGAAAACCCACTTTGGCGATGGCCTGAAGCGCGTCGCTCAGGGTCGCGCGCGCAAATGCATTCGTCGAAAACGCCAACTTCATCCGGGGCTCCATCGCACGGCCAAAACCGCCATTGTAGAATGGGTCCTGCCCGCGTCCCACCTCCGCGAGAGAAGAAGGTTTATGGAGCCCCTAACAAAAACTTGACAATCGCGACCAATCTGCCCACAATTTCCCCGCTTCTCTCTGCCCCGTGCCGCCCGGGTTCCCGATCTCCCTTCCTGGTGAAACACGCATGATCGTCCGCCTTTCCGGTAAACTCGATTACGTCGGCGAAGACTGCGTCCACATCACGCCGGGCGGCAGCGAGCTCACCCATGAACTCCTCGTCCCCGCCGCCGACATCCCCTTCCTCCAGACCAAAATCGGCCAGCATGTGGCGTTTTTCACCCTGCAATACCTCGAGGGCAACCCCTCGTTTGGCTCGCTCGCCCCGAAAATGCTCGGCTTCCTGCGGTCCGACGACAAGGACTTTTTCGACCTCTTCACGACGGTCAAAGGCATCGGCACCAAAAAAGCCCTCAAGGCCTTCGCCATCCCCACCGCGCAAATCGCCGCCGCCATCGCCACCAAGGACACCCGCAAACTCTCCAGCCTGCCGACCATCGGCAAGCGCGCCGCCGAGCAGATCATCGCCGAGCTCCACGGCAAGGTCGAAAAATTCGCCATCGGCGCCCCCGCCGCCGCCCCGCCCGAATCCCTCCCCGACCACCAGCAGCAAGCCATCGAAGTCCTCGTCCGCCTCGGCGAACGCCGCGCCGACGCCGAATCCTGGATCCAGCGCGCCGCCACCGTCGATCCCTCCCTCAATGATGCCCAAAAACTCATCCAGGCCGTCTACCGCCTCAAGGCCGGCATTAAGTAGCCTCCGCACGGTCTCCGCCATGCTCCGCCCCTGCTAAAATGACACCAGCCCCAAGGAGTGCCCCATGTCCGACGACATCAAAGAGCTGCTGGAAAAAATCCCCTTCGAGCCCTTCTTCATCGTCACCAGCAGCGGCGACAAATACCTCATCGACAATCCCCACGCCGTCGCCCTCATGACCGGCCGCGTCTTCGTCGCCCCAAAAAACGAAAAATGGGCCTTCATCAAAGTCGGCCAAATCGCCGCCCTCGAAGGTGCCACCAAAGCGGCCTGAACGACCCTGCCCGTTCAACTTTTCAGCCCCCCGACCAAGGTCCTCCCCATGCCCCGTGAACGCATCATCTCCGGCAACGAACACCCCGAAGACGCCGCCCCTGCCGACGCCTTCAACCCCGCCCTGCGCCCCCGAAAAATCGATGAATACATCGGCCAGGCCGACCTCCTTGAAAAAATCCGCATCGCCGTCGCCGCCGCCAAAAAACGCCGCGAGCCCATGGAGCACGTCCTGCTCTCGGGTCCCCCCGGTCTCGGGAAGACCACGCTCGCGCACATCATCGCTGACGAAATGAATGGCTCGCCCCCGAAAATCACCTCCGGCCCGGCGCTGGTCAAACCCGGCGACCTCGTCGGCATCCTCACCAACCTCAAGGCCGGCGATGTCCTCTTCATTGATGAAATCCACCGCCTCTCCCACATCGTCGAAGAATACCTCTACCCCGCCATGGAAAACTTCTCCGTCGACGTCGTCATGGATTCCGGACCCCATGCCCAGGTCATGAACTTCGCCCTCCAGCCCTTCACCCTCATCGGCGCCACCACCCGCACCGGCCTGATCTCCGGGCCCATGCGCTCGCGCTTCGGCATCGCCCACCACCTCGCGTTTTACTCCGCCGAGGAACTCCTCAAAATCGTCCAACGCTCCGCCCGCCTCCTGCAGCTTCCGGCCGACGATGACGCCCTCAGGCACATCGCCACCCGCTCACGGGGCACCCCGCGCGTCGCCAACCGGCTCCTCCGCCGCGTTCGCGATTTCGCCGTCGTCCGCGGCCAAGGCACCCTCACCACCGCCATCCTCAACGAAGCCCTCACTCTCGAAGGCATCGACCAGCTCGGCCTCGACCCCCTCGATCGCCGCTTCCTCTCCATCATGGCCCGCGACTACGACGGTGGCCCCGTCGGCATCGACGCCATGGCCGCCACCATGGGCGAGGAACGCGACACCCTCGAAGATGTGGTCGAACCCTTCCTGCTGCAGACCGGCTTCATCCGTCGCACCCCCAAGGGCCGCAAGATGACCCCCGCCGCCTATACCCACCTGGGCTTCCAGCCACCGGCCCATCCGCAGTCCAACCCCCAGCTTTTTGATCCCAGACAACCCTGAC
>CALCHA010000557.1 GCA_937901265.1 uncultured Phycisphaerales bacterium | reverse complement strand
GTAAGGCAAGCCAGAGCGAGGGGGCATTCTATGGGGTGAAGCCTGGGTTTTTGGGGAGAGGGGGAGCGGCTGCGGCCGCATGCGGGCGGGACGCCCGCGGTACGGAGACGCCCGCGTTACGACAGCAAAATCTGCAAATCGTCGCTCGTCAGGTTCGACAGGAGGGCGTTGTCTTCGGAGAGGATGGCATCGGCGAGGTCGCGTTTGGTTTGCTGGAGTTGGAGGACTTTTTCCTCCACGGTGCCTTTGGCGATGAGGCGGTAGGCGAAGACGTGGCGGGTTTGGCCGATGCGGTGGGCGCGGTCGATGGCCTGTGCTTCGACGGCGGGGTTCCACCAGGGGTCGAGGAGGAAGACGTAGTCGGCGCCGGTGAGGTTGAGCCCGAGGCCGCCGGCTTTGAGGGAGATGAGGAAGAGCTTGGTGTCGGGGTCGTTCTGGAACTGTTCGACGGGGGATTTGCGATCGCGGGTTTTGCCGTCGAGGTAGGCGTAGCGGACGGCCTTGTCGTCGAGGCGTTTGCGGACGATGGCGAGCAGCGAGGTGAACTGCGAGAAGACCAGGGCCTTGTGGCCTTCGTCGATGATGGCGTCGAGCTGGGTGAAGAGCATTTCGAGCTTTGCCGAGGGTTCGCCGGCGCGGGTTTTGTCGATGAGGCCGGGGTGACAGGCGGCCTGGCGCAGACGGAGGAGCGCTTCGAGGACCTGCATTTTGTTGGCGGCGACGGGCTTGGCACCGGTGAGGCCGCCGAGAAGGGATTGGCGGTAGTGCTCGCGCAGCTCATCATACATGGCGCGCTGGGCGTCATCGAGTTCACAGAAGATGGTTTGTTCGGTGCAGGGGGGGAGATCCTGGGCGACCTGTTCCTTGGTGCGGCGGAGGATGAAGGGGCGCAGGGCGCGGGCCAGAAGCTGCCGCGGCGTTTCTTCGCTGTCCTCCTCTTCCGGCGGGCCGGCGGGGGTCTGGGCGTTGGACGGGGCGCTTTCCGGGTCGACGGGCTCGATGCCGCCGGCTTCGGTGGCAGGGCTGGCGGAGGCGATTTCTGCGGCCTTGGGTTTGGGGGGCTGGAAGCGGGTGTCGAAGACCGAAGCCGCCCCGAGCATGCCGGGATTCAGGAACTCAAACAGGCTCCACAACTCGCCCAGGTGATTCTGCACGGGCGTGCCGGAGAGGGCGAGACGATGGTCGGCGGCAAGCAATCGCACCGCTTTGGCGGATTCGGTCTGGGCGTTTTTGATGGCCTGCGCTTCGTCGAGAATGGCGTAGTCGAACTTGAAATCGCGGAGGAAGGTGATGTCGGAACGGAGGGTGCCATAGGTGGTGAGGATGATGTCGGCGTCGGTGAATTTGTCAGTGGAGCGGGTGCGCGAGGGGCCGGTGTGATCGAGGACGCGCAGGGTGGGGGCGAAGCGGGAGGCTTCCTCCCGCCAGTTGAAGACGAGCGATCGCGGGGCGACGACCAGCGAGGGGCGGCGGGGTGATTCTGAATTCTGAATTCTGAATTCTGAAAGGGGTTCGGTTGGGAGGGATGTCCTTGCGGGAAGGGAGCGGTTTGTCCGCGACGCGAGGAGTGCCAGCACCTGGATGGTTTTGCCGAGGCCCATGTCGTCGGCGAGGCAGCCACCGAAGGAGAATTGGCGGAGGAAGGAGAACCAGCCGAGGCCCTCTTCCTGATAGGGGCGGAGGGTCCCGTGGAAGGTCGTCGGCGCCGGCTGCGGGGTGACGCCGACGAATTGGCGGAGCTGCGCGCGCAAGGCGGCGAAGGGAGCGTCGACGGAGACGTGCGGCTGCGATTCGAGCAGCACATCGAGCATTCCCGCCTGAGCCTTGGAGAAGCGCAGGGCTTCCTCGCCGGCATCGGTTTTGACGGGGGTGGCGGACTGGACGATGACGCCATACTTGGCGAGCCATTCTTCGGGCAGGACCCCGAAGGTGCCGTCGGCAAGCTTGATGAGGTGTTCGCCCTTGCGTGCGGCCGCGAGAAGGCGCGGGAGCGGCACGACCTGGTCGCCGAACTGCACCGACCCGGAGAGATCGAACCAGTCGATGCCCGAGGCGACGTTCACGCGGAAATCGGTCGCGGCGCGATAGAGCTTTCCCTCGGCTTCCACGATCCAGCCCTCGCGGATCAGCGAGGGGACGACCGACGGAAGCAGCCGGGGAGGCAACTCGTGATGGACCTCCGCGCTGTCGGGGTCGGCGACGACGCGGAAGCTCAGGGCCTTGAGGGTGGCCAGCGCCTTGGCTTCCGCGGCGCGGTCGCGCAGGACCATCTTGCGGGAGGTGGGATCGTAAGCCCCCGCGGCGGAGGCGAGCGCATCGACGGGGCCAGCCTCGTAATCGAAGAGAACGGTGGCGATGACGCGTTCATCGAGCTTGGCGGCGTAGGTGGAGCGCGGCGGCCGGCGCAGGACGAGCCGGGGTCGCGGGGCGCCGCGAATGCGTTCAAAATGCAATTCTTCGGGCAGGTCGAAGGGGGGAATATCGGGGAGGGTGGCGACTTGCCGGAGAAATTCGTGGGCGTCGGCCTTGGGGACGTGGAGGGGACCGCGTGCGGCGAAGAGGGTCATCCACTGGAGCCCGCCGGAGAGAATCGCCAGGGCGACCGTGTTGTGCATGAAGACCAGGCCGGTGGGGGCATCCGGGGCGGTGGCGCGGGCCGGCTCGGCGAGCAACTGCACGAAGGAGAGGGGCAGCACG
>CALCHA010000556.1 GCA_937901265.1 uncultured Phycisphaerales bacterium | reverse complement strand
TGGAGCTGGCGAAGGGATTTGAACCCCCGACCCTCTGATTACAAATCAGATGCTCTACCAGCTGAGCTACGCCAGCCCTACAGCGAATCCATTCCCTCGAACTCGCCTTGCCACCGGAAATCAGGCTTCGAAACCGGGAGTTCGCACGGGCACACTCCCGCTCCGCGCAGACCACGGCACAGTTATCAAGATTAGCACAGCGTACAGAGCCGGGCAAACCACGGATAGACGAGGAAATTAGGCAATGCAAAGTGTTTTGCCTTGACTTTTTCCACCCCTTGCTTGAACCTGCTTGCGCATCTAACTTTCCCAGAGGAATAGCCATGAAAGCCCAGCAGTTATTGCACGCCTGCGTGGCGGGATCGGTCCTTGCTACCATCGCACTGGCCATCCCCTCCTTCTCGCAAGACGCTCCCAAGCGCCGCCCCCGCATCGCTGTCCTCGACTTCGATTACGGCACCGTGCAAACCGCCTCCTCCGCAATGTTCGGCACCAATGTTGACGTCGGCCAGGGCATCGTTGACCTGCTGGTCACCGACCTCGTCAAGGATGGCTCTTACTCCGTCATTGAGCGCAAGGCCCTCGACAAGATTCTGGCCGAACAAAACTTCTCCAACTCCAACCGTGCTGACCCCACCAGTGCCGCTAAGATCGGCAAGCTCCTCGGCGTCGATGCCATCATCGAGGGCAGTATCACCGAGTTCGGCAACGAAACTCAAAAGAAAAACTTCGGTGGTGGCGGCGGCAACTGGCACGGCTTCGGCGTCGGCGGCATCGGTCACTCCAACTCCAAGGCAAACGTCGCTATCACCGCGCGCATCATCAACATCGACACCGGCGAAATCATGGCCGTGGCTGATGGCAAAGGCCAGTCGAGCCGTTCCAGCACATCGATGCTCGGCGGCGGAGGCAATTGGAACGGTTGGGGTGGCGGCCACGCCGACTTCGGCTCCAGCGATTTTCAGCAGACCATCATCGGCGAGGCCACCAAGGCCGCCGTTGATCAGCTCTCCACGGGCCTGATCTCTAACGCATCCAAGGTCGAAGTGCGCACCATCGTCGTCGAGGGCCTCGTCGCCGCCGTCGATGGCGGACAGGTCATTCTCAACGTCGGCGCCAAAGACGGTATCAAGGTCGGCGATCAGCTCTCCATCGAGCGCGTTACCCGTGAAATCAAGGACCCCACCACCGGCAATGTCCTGCGCCGCCTCACCACTTCGGTCGGTGTCGTCAAAGCCACCGACGTGGACAACGTCTCCGCTATCTGCACGCCCGTTTCCGGAACTGACTTCAAGGTCGGCGACATGGCCAAAACCATCACCCAATAAGCCGCACTCAATCGGAACAAGACATCCGCAACCGCCTGCCGCTCACCACGGCGGGCGGTTTGTTTTTTGCGAATCCAACCCTCTGCATGAAACTCTCTGCGACAGCTCCAACCCCGCGCTCAAGTGATACCTTGAATCCTGACGGCGCTGCTGCACTCACTCATGACCAGACGCACCCGAAGAACGCTTCTCGTTGTCGCCGGAGTCCTTCTACTTTTGGCCGTCGCCGTCTTCCTCCGCTCCAAGGCGCCGCCCGAAGCCGCGCGCCTCCTCCCCGAGTCCGACGGCATCCTCTACATCAACCTCAAGCCCATCCGCGTATTTCTGCACAAGAGCCTGCGGTCGCCTGACCGCGTTCCCGACTATCAGCAATTCGTCAACGCCACAGGCATCGACTGGGAACGCGACCTCGACAAGGTCGCTATTGCCCTGCACCGTATGCCCGACCCCAACGGTCCCAACGGCCCCGTCGCGTATTCCATGGTTCTCGAAGGCCGGCTCACCGGTGCACGCCTCAACTCCTGGCTTGCCGCCAATGCCGCCTCGCGCGAGAACTACGTCGGCCACACCATCTACAACATCCCTTCCGACGGCCGCACTGTCCGCGTCACTCAAATCGGTTACGACATGATGGCCATAAGTAACACGCCCACGGCCGAGCAAATCCACTCCATCATCGATCGCCACCGCACCGCGGCATTGCCCTTTGCGGGCTCGTCGCTCCTCTCGCGTCACTATCACGATGTTCCCTTGCTATCCATCGCCTGGGGCGTGGGCCAGATCGGACTGCCGTTCTCTGAAAGCGGTGCCATCAAAATCTTAGGCTTCTCCCTGCCGCTTGAAGATCACTCCACCATCATCGCCAGCCTCACGCCCACACTGCCCTTGGCCGGCTCGCTCCGCATTCGCGTCGAGGAGATCGCCCCGAGTGACGACGTCGCCGCAAGCCAGGCCGCCTCACTCGCCACTCTCGTCACCATTTCTCGCGGATTCACCGTGCCTCTCGCTTCCAATCCGGCCAACAACGGCCTGCGCCAGTTGCTCAAAACCGCTGAGGTCACGCAACAACATGACCGCGTTATCGTTACAGCAACACTTTCCCCTTCAGCCCTTTCCTCTGCGATACAGGACTCGAGCCCCGCGTCCCCGCCCACATCCGGCCCGTTACAATAAGCATGACCGCCTGCGCATCGTCGCGCCCGTGCTCCTGCGGCCTTTGCCGCTCAACCCAATCCCCAGGGAGGACATATGACCAGGTATCGACTCTCACTTTTTCCCGTCACATTCATCCTCGTTCTCGCCGCTGCCGCTTCCGCGCAGCAAAAGTCCGTCCTTACCGGCCAGGCTGCGTTTACTGATGCTGCGCATGAGTCGCCCGGCACGCGCCGCCACCTCACCGTGGCCGATCTGCCTGCCCCCGCTCCTGAGCAATCGGTCGACAACGGCCCCGACATCGTTCCCCGCCCCGTCAATGCATGGCCTATCGCCCCCAGGGGCTTCAAGGTCGATCTCTACGTCACCGGCCTTGACAATCCGCGCCTTCTCCGCGTCGCGCCCAACGGCGACCTCTTCCTCGCCGAAAGTGCCTCGGGCAAGATTCGCGTCTTCCGTGGTATCGGCGCCGATGGCAAGCCGAAACAGACCTCCGTCTTTGCCGAGAACCTCCACCAACCCTTCGGTATCGCCTTCTACCCCGCCGGCTCGAATCCCAAATGGATCTACATCGGTGACACCGACGCCGTTGTGCGCTTCCCTTATCACTCCGGTGACCTGAAGGCCACCGGCCCCATGCAGCAGATCGCGGACCTGCCCGGCGGCGGCCGTCTGCGCGGCGGCGGCCACTGGACTCGCGATGTCATTTTCTCCAGGGACGGTGCCAGGCTCTTCGCCTCCGTCGGCTCGCACTCCAACATTGACGACCCCGATACGCACCCCGAGGAATATCACCGCGCCGACGTCCTTGAGTTCACGCCCGAGGGCAAATTCGTCAAGGTCTACGCCTGGGGTCTGCGCAACTGCGTCGGTGAGGCCATCAACCCCACCACCGGCCAGCTCTGGTGCTCCACTAATGAGCGCGACGGCCTCG
>CALCHA010000555.1 GCA_937901265.1 uncultured Phycisphaerales bacterium | reverse complement strand
GGCTAAATTGGGGAGGGCGTCATGTGTCTTGGGGCGGGGTGGGCGGGAGGTCGGAGCCGGTGGCGGTGTCGATGGTGGGGGAGGAGCCGGCGAGGAGGGCGGGGTCGATGAGGCTGAGGAGGTAGTAGTGGTCGGAGCGCCACTGGAGGATGGCGATGATGCCGTTGGAGAGGGCGAAGCGGCGGGGGAGGCCCTCGGGGATGGCGAGGGTGTGGTACAGGGCGCGTGCGAGGACGCCGCCGTGGGTGGCGATGAGCACGTCCTGGTCGGGGTGAGCGGCGGAGATTTGTCGGAGGCAGGGGTCGATGCGGGCCCAGAGTTGGGCTTCGGATTCGATGCCGGGCATACCGGTCCAGTCGGCGAGGTCGCCGGTCTGGGGGAGGCCCAGGGCGGTGCGGGCGTCGCGGATGGCGGCGGAGGATTGGCCTTCGTAGATGCCGAAGGAGCGTTCGCGGAGTGCGGGGGTGAGGGTGATGGGGAGGTTGCGACCCTGGGCGATGATGGCGGCGGTTTCGGCGGCGCGGGGGAGGTCGCTGGAATAGAGGGCGGCGAAGGGCTTGTGCTGGAGAGCGGCGGCGAGGGCGTGGGCCTGGTGGCGGCCGCGGTGGTTGAGGGAGGTGGGGGTGTGGCCCTGGACGCGGCCCTGGGCGTTCCAGTCGGTTTCGCCGTGGCGGACGAGCCAGAGACGGGCACCGTGTTGGGGCATGCGGGGGACTCCGAAAAGGGTGGATTGTAGCGTTGGGGGGTGGAATTTGCTGCGACGACGGTGATGCCGACGACGACGACGGAAACACAAAGGGGTGAAGAGGTGAAGGACCACAAAGGATGCCGGGAGGGGTTAGGGGTTGGGGCGCGGCGAGGGGGGAGGGTGGGTGGTGCGACGACGACGAGGTGATGGTGGGGACGACGGGCGGGGTGGGGGCGACTATCGGTGGGCGGGGGGTTGGCGTATACTTCGCGACCATTCGAAGAGCAGGAGCAGCATGGGCAAGGCACATGGCAAGGGGCAGCTGGGGGCGCGTGGGGTGCCGAGTGGGTTTATCGCGCGGCGGGTGGAGCGGGTGCGGGCGGCGTTGGCGGCGGCGAAGGTGCCGGCGTTGCTGGTGACGAATTTTGCGGATGTATCGTGGCTGACGGGGTTTGAGGGGGATGATTCGTATGCGTTGGTGACGGGGGAGCAGGTGGTACTGATATCGGATTCGCGATACGAGGAGCAGATTTCTCGTGAGGCGGCGTGGCCGCGGGTGGTGATGCGGAAGAAGCAGATCGGGGAGGAGACGGCGCGGCAGATCAAGCGGATGAAGCTGGAGCGCGTGGGAGTGCAGGCGGAGGCGATGACGCTGCAGGGGCAGGTGGCGCTGCAGGGGTATTTGAAGGAGAAGAAGGCGAAGGTGCGGTTGAAGCCGCTGGCGGATGTGATCGTGAACCTGCGGCATATCAAGGATGCGCATGAGATCGGGATCATTGAAGAGGCGATTCGGATTGCGGAGGGGGCGTTTGAGGCGTTGAAGGGGCAGATCAGGGTGGGGATGAGCGAGAACGAGATGGCGGGGCGGCTGGGTTATGAGATGCGGAAGCGGGGGGCGTTGAATTCGGCATTTGATTCGATTGTGGCGGCGGGGTCAAACGGATCGTTGCCGCACTATCGGCCTGGGGAGGTGAAGATGGAGGCGAATTCGCCGCTGCTGGTGGATTGGGGGGCACGGTTCAAGGGGTATTGTTCGGATTTGACGCGGGTGCTGTTTATGGGGAGCGTGCCGGGGAAGATCAAGGAGATTTACAAGGTGGTGCTGGAGGCGCAGCTGGCGGGGATAGCGGCGATTCGGCCGGGGGTTCATGGGAAGAAGGTGGATCGGGCCGCGCGGGAGGTGATTGAGAAGGCGGGGTATGGGAAGGAATTCGGGCATGGGACGGGGCATGGGATCGGTCGGGACATCCATGAGGGGGTGAGTTTGTCGAAGCTGTCGACGACGACGCTGGCGGCGGGGATGGTGGTGACGGTGGAGCCGGGGATTTATCTGCCGGGGATTGGGGGGGTGCGGCTTGAGGATGACGTGCTGGTGACGGAGACGGGAGGGCGGGTGTTGAGCACGCTGGCGAAGGATATGGGGTCGGCGGGGTTGTGAAGGTGGTAGGATTTCAACGGACCTGATTTGTTCCGGAGAACAGCGATTATGGCAAAGAAAGCGATGATGAAGAGGACAGGGAAAGCGACGGGGAAGGGGACGGCGACGGGGCCGACGGGGGGGAGTGGCGCGGCATTTACGGACACGGGGCGGGTGGAGGAGCTGGTGCGGCTGATGGCGGAGAACGGGCTGACGGAAATTGAGCTGGTGGAGGACAAGTCGCGGATCATGCTGCGGCGCGGGGGCGTGTCGGGCGGGGGGATGGCGGCGGCACCGATGATGTCGCAGGGGGTAGCGCAAGGGCACACGGGGCAGGCCGGGCATGGGGCGGCGGCGGAGGTTGCGCCGAAGCCGGATGAAGCGCTGATTCCGATCAAGAGCCCGATGGTGGGGACATTTTACACGGCTCCGAATCCGGAATCGGAGGCGTATGTGTCGATCGGGACGGTGGTGCAGAAGGACAAGACGGTGGTGGCGATCATCGAAGCGATGAAAGTGTTCAACGAGATCCACGCGGATGCGAGCGGGACGGTGGTGAAGCTGCTGGTATCGAACGGGCAGACGGTGGAATTCGGGCAGCCTTTGTTCATGGTGAAGGCGGAGTGAAGCAGGGCGAACGGACGCGCTTGCTTTGAGGGTTTTTACCGTTTCGAGGTCCTGATGTTTCAACGAATTCTCATTGCCAATCGGGGGGAGATTGCGTTGCGGATCATCCGCGCGTGCAAGGAGCTGGGGGTGGAGACGGTGTGCGTGTATTCGGAGGCGGACCGCAACGCGAGCTATCTGCGGCTGGCGGACCAGACGATCTGCATTGGGCCAGGGCCGGCGGCGGAGAGTTATCTGAACATTCCGCGGATCATTTCGGCGGCGGAAGTGGCGGATGTGCAGGCGATCCATCCGGGGTTCGGGTTTTTGTCGGAGAACGCGCATTTTGCGGAGGTGTGCCGGAGCTGCAAGATTGAGTTCATCGGTCCGAGCGTGGAAGCGATGCAGATGCTGGGCTCGAAGCTGGCCAGCAAGGAGCTGGCGAAGCAGTGCAACGTGCCGCTGACGCCGGGGTCGAAGGGTGCGATCACGGACGAGGGGGAGGCGGTGGAGGTGGCGCGGAAGATCGGGTATCCGGTGATCATCAAGGCGAGCGCCGGAGGCGGCGGGCGGGGGATGCGGGTGGCGCACAACGACATCACGCTGCGGTCGAGCATCAAGGCGGCGCAATCGGAGGCGGAGGCGGCGTTCAAGGATGGGACGGTCTTCATCGAGAAGTACCACGAGGAGCCGCGGCACGTGGAGGTGCAGATTCTGGGGGACAAGCATGGGAACGTGGTGCATTTGTGGGAGCGGGATTGCACGCTGCAGCGGCGGCACCAGAAGCTGGTGGAGGAGTCACCCTGCCCGGTGATTGATCAGCAGACGCGAGAGGACTTGTGCAAGGCGGCGGTGCGGCTGGCGCGTGCGGCGAATTATTATTCGGCGTGCACGTGCGAATTCATCATGGACAAGGACCGGAAATTTTACTTCCTGGAAGTGAATACGCGCATTCAGGTGGAACATCCGGTGACGGAGCTTGTGACGGGGATTGACCTGATCAAGTGGCAGTTGAGGATCGCGGCGGGGGAAAAGCTGACGATGAAGCAGGAAGAGATCAAGCAGACGGGGTGTGCGATTGAGTGCCGGATCAACGCGGAGGATCCGGAGCGGAATTTCACGCCGTCGCCGGGGACGCTGGAGGAGTTCATCGCGCCGGGCGGGCCGGGGGTACGGCTGGAGACGCATGCGTACCAGGGGTATCGGGTGCCGCCGAATTATGATTCGATGATAGCGAAGCTGTTGACGTATGCGGCGACGCGGGACGAGGCGATCACGACGATGCGTCGGGCGCTGGAGGAATTCCGGATTGGTCCGATCAAGACGACGATACCGCTGCATCGGCAGATCATGGCGAACCAGCAGTTTCGGACGTCGAAGGTGGACACGGGGTGGATTGAGCGGACGTATAAAAAAGCGTGACGGTGGCGGTGCCGAGGGGTCTTCGTTCGAGGACTTCGCGTGACCGGTTCGTCAAACGCGATCGAGGCCAACGGGCAAACCGGTAGATTCGGTCATTCGGTGCGTTCGGCGAGTTGTTGGAGGAGGATGGCGGCGGCTTTTAGCTGGTCATGGAGGGTTTTGGCGGTTGTGGAGGGATGGACGGCGGCGCGGAGGGCGCGGTTGATGCGGCCCTGGTAGCCGGGGCCCTCGGCGCGGAAGAATTGGACGATATCTTCGTCAAGGCGGAGGGTAATGGAGCGTTTGCGGATGCGGTGGGATTCGCCGGGGCCGGTGAGATGAACCTCGGATCTTTCAGCGGTGTTGACGGGGCGACGGGCGCTGCGGCGGAGCGCCGCGAGGCTCTGGGGGCGGAGGTCCGCAGCCGATTTACGAATGAATTTTTTGACGGATGTATCGCGCATAATGTTTCTTCTCCTGTGGGAGGGCGTGACGGGCGGAAATAATTCTTGTCACCAGCAGGTCGTGGTCCGTGCGTTCCGTCCAAACGATGACGAGCACCATGGAGCGGGCCTGCGGATGCGAAGCGACGGTGAGGTACCGGTCTTCCTCATGGCCGTGACGGTCGTCGTGTTGTTCGTGGTGGTACAAATCGGCGGCCATGTCGGACAGCACGAACGCGGCAGTGTCGAAGGAGACGCCGTGCTTTTTGAGATTGATTTTCGCCTTGGCATCGTCCCATTCAAATTGATCGTGCAGTTGCATGGTCCCTCACGGATCATCGGACCTACTGTACGTACACTGTAGTTACAATGCAAGACGGCAGCAGCATGGCGCCGGGTGATTACATGATCGCGAAGTTGCTGGTGCATGCGGCGACGCGAGACGAGGCGATCACGACGATGCGTCGGGCGCTGGAGGAATTCCGGATTGGTCCGATCAAGACGACGATACCGCTGCATCGGCAGATCATGGCGAACCAGCAGTTTCGGACGTCGAAGGTGGACACGGGGTGGATTGAGCGGACGTATAAAAAAGCGTGACGGTGACGGTGCAGCCTTGCTGCGTTGCCCGCCGGCCCGTACAATTCCCGATTCAAATTGCCAGTAGGCCCGCGCCGGCTGCATGTTGCGGCTGGTGGAAGCCTGTACCAATTCCGAGGGAACCCTCCATGATCGCTGTTGAGAAGAAAAAGACCGTTATTGAATCGCATCGCACGCACGAGAAGGACACGGGGTCTCCCGAGGTGCAGATCGCGATTTTGACGGAGCGGATCAATGAGCTGACGGGGCATCTGAAGTCCCACAAGAAGGATTTTTCCAGCCGGCGCGGGCTGTTGAAGATGGTCGGCAAGCGCAACAGCCTGTTGAAGTACCTGACGCACACGGACCGGGAGCGTTATCAGGCGATCATCGGCAAGCTCGGTCTGCGGAAGTAAATCGTCGAGAAGTCAGAAGCTGGAAGCAAGAAGTCAGGAGCCATCGGGGTCTCTGACTTCGCGGTTCTGGCTTCTGACTTTTTTCATGTATCGGTAGGCAAGATATCAGCACCTCTCGAAAGGCTCCTCATGAACAAAGTCACAGTCTCCCGCACCATCGGCGGCAAGGAACTCAAGCTGGAAACCGGACTTCTTGCCAAGCAGGCGGATGGCGCCGTGCTGGTGACGTATGGTGAAACGGTCATCCTGGCGACGGTGGTTTCGTCGGATCCCCGGCCGGGCACGGACTTTTTTCCGTTGACGGTGGATTATCGTGAAAAGACTTCCGCCGCGGGCAAGTTTCCGGGCGGATTCATCAAGCGTGAGGGTCGCCCGACAACGAAGGAGACGCTGACCGCTCGGATGATCGATCGGCCGATCCGTCCCCTTTTTCCCTTCGGCTACTTTGACGAAGTGCTGGTTCAGGTGATGGTGCTGTCGGCTGACGGGCAGAATGACCCGGACGTGCTGTCGATGATTGGAGCGTCGGCGGCGCTGGCGATTTCGTCGGTTCCCTTCGAGGGCCCGATCGCGGCGGTGCGAGTGGCACGGATCGACGGGAAGTTGCATGTGATGCCGACGACGGCCGAGCTGGACATGTCGGACATCGACCTGCTGCTTGCGGGCACCGAGGACGCGGTGAACATGATTGAAGTGGGGGCGCGGGAACTGGCCGAGGCGGACGTGCTTGCAGCGATCAAGGCGGGGCATGCTGCGGTGAACGAAATTGTGGGGGCGATCAAAGAGATGCAGCAGAAGGTGGGCAAGAAGAAGACCTTCAAGACGAACAAGCCGACGGATGCGCTGGTGGCGGCGATTCAGAGCAAGTACGGCGGGCAGCTTCAGGCGGCCAAGCAGATCACGGGCAAGCATGAGCGTGGCGACGCGGTGAAGGCGGTCAAGAGCAGCATCAAGGCGGAGTTCGGGGCAATTGAGCCGGGCACGCAGAAGCCGCTGAACGATCCGTTCCACATCGCGCTGGCGATTTCGGTGATCGAAGAGAAGCTGATTCGCGAGATGATCCTCAAGGGCAAGCGGCCGGATGGGCGCGACACGAAGACGATCCGTCCCATTTATGGCGACGTGCGGCTGCTGCCCCGGACGCACGGCTCGGCGCTGTTTCAGCGTGGCGAGACGCAGGTCCTCACGACCGCGACCCTCGGCACGGG
>CALCHA010000554.1 GCA_937901265.1 uncultured Phycisphaerales bacterium | reverse complement strand
GAGCTGCTGAAACATGCGCACCGCGCGGCGCGCGTCAGCAACAGCCACTTCCTGCGGGGTCGCGACGATCACGGCACCCGTGAGGGCGACGGTCTGGGCGAGGGTCAGGCTGACATCGCCCGTGCCGGGAGGCAGATCGACGATGAGATAGTCCAGATCGCCCCATTCCACCTGCAGGAGGAACTGCTGCATGGCACCGTGAGCCATGGGACCGCGCCAGATGAGGGCTTTTTCGGGATCGACGAGGAAGCCGATGGACATCACGACGAGCGGGTTGGTTTCGCTGCCGACCTTGAACGGGATGATGCGGTCCGCGACGACCGTCGGGGCGCGGCCGACGAGGCCCATCATCGTGGGAATGCTGGGCCCGTAGATATCGCCGTCGAGCAGGCCGACTTTTTTACCCATGCGCATGAGCCCGATGGCGAGGTTGACGGCGATCGTGCTTTTGCCGACGCCACCCTTGCCCGCACCGACGGCAATGATGTGCTTGACGCCGGGCAGGGTCTTTTTCGGTGGTGCCGCGTGGCCCCCCGGGGCACCCGCATGGCGATGGCCGCCCGCCCCGCCATCGGCCTTGGCCGCGCCGAGCGAGGTGGTGAAGTTGACGATGACTTCATCGACGCCGGGAACCTGTGCGATGGCGGCCTCGACCTCGGCACGGATGCGGTCTTTGAGCGGGCTGGCCGACGAAATTTCGACCGCCACCATGCCGTCGGCGACCTTGACACTCCGGACGGCGTTGAGGGCGACCAGATCCTTGAACAAGTCCGGATCTTTGACCGCACGGAGGGCCTCGATCACATTTTGTTCGGTTACGGGCATCATGCACACCTTGTAGAGACTTCTGACGGGCGACCTTTTACCGGGCGCGGCTCACGCATAACTGTGCAGGCCGACGAGCCAGAAGTTCACGCCGATCCAGTTGAACATCATGATGCCAAAGCCAATGATGGAGAGCCATGCCGTCCAGTCGGCCTTGGACTTGGTGACCAGGCGGAGGTGGACGATGATGAGGTAGACGATCCAGGTGACGAGGGCGAAGGTTTCCTTGGGGTCCCAGCCCCAGGGGCGTCCCCAGGAGTGGTCCGCCCAGACCGCGCCGCAGATGATGCCGATGCCCAGGAACCAGAAGGCCATCTGAAGGATGACGATGTTGGCGGCGTCGAGGACTTCGAGCTTGCGGGTGCGACGAAGCTGCATATCGCGGGCCGCTGCGGGCAGCGCGAGGACCGCGGTGCCGCCGCCCCCCGATCCGCCACCCGATCCGCCCCGGCTTCCACTCCCGATTTCCGCATCGCTTCCGTCAAAGCCGGGCTCGATGGGGTTGATCCAGAACCACTGCTTCATCAGCAGGTAGAGGCTCCCGATGACGAAAGTGGCGGCGATGAGAGCGTAGCTGGCGATGACGATGTTGACGTGGATGTAGAGCCAGTAGTCATCCAGGATGCCGGCGACCTTGCCGATGGATTGCCCGATGTCTTTGCCGATGACGAAGGGGAAGGTGAAGCAGGCGGTCATGGCGAGAAAGCCGACAAACGAAAAGGCCATGCCGAAGATGCCGTTGCGCTTCCAGCACTCCAACGCCGTGCCCACGATGCATCCCAGGAGGGCGGCGCCGAGCACCGACTCAAATTCGTTTTTGATGGGGATGCGGCCGGCGAGCCACCAGCGGACGGCAGTGGCGGCGATGTGAATGCCCACCGCCAGGAAGAGCGTGATGAGGGCGGGCTTTTCCAGCTTCTGGTTGACGCCCACGGCGACCATCAGGAAGAGCGTCATGGCGATGAAGTACACGAAGACGTCGAGGATGGTGCCCGCAAAGCTGCGGTTGTACCACAGTTCTATATTGCGTTTGGTGGCCGTCGGGTAGCCCTCGGGGTCAATGGTCGGGAGAAGGGTGTCGAGCGTGTGAATGCCGGCGTTGGCCAGCGACGCGTCGGCGGTGGCCCAGCCATCGCGCATCTGGGTGACCGCCAGCCAGATGCGGCGGGCCTGATCGGCGGAATAGCCGGGGACGGGGGCGTCACTCTGGCCGCTGGCCTGACGGGCCTTCACCCCTTCGGGGAAGTTGGCCCACAGGGCGACCGGGTGAACCCAGGCGGCATCGCGATGCGCCGCATCGGGGGGGCAAATATCGAGGGTTTCCGCAAGGCGGGAGAACGTTTCGGCCCCGTCCATGAGTTCACCGACCCCTTTGGTCGATTTGGACATCGACGATTCCTGCTCCAGCCACTGCGAAACGTCGGCACGCTTGAGGAAGTCGTAGCTGACGGTGCCTTCCTGCATCATCCGCTGCTTTTCCGCCGCGTCAGCGGCGTAGTTGGTGAGGCCCTGGCGAATCGGTACCGACTGCACATAGATGAGGTTCTTGTCGAGATATTCATCCCGCAGAAACAGCAGGTTCAGGGCGGCGACGAGGGGATCCTTGCCCTCGATCGTGCTGTGGTGCCGGATCTTGCTGAGGTTCTGCCGCGCCCAGCTATCGAGAATTTTGACCTGGTCAAGGTGCTGCACCGCGAGGCGGCGGAAGACGTCGAGGTCCAGAGCCTTCTCGAACTTGATGCGGTCGGCGGGGTTGACCGCGCGGGTAAGGGGGATCGCTCCGCCCGGCGGCGTCACGGCGGGCTGATCCGTCAGCCCCGCATGCGGATCGACCGACGGCGAGGCCGGGGCAGCAGCTGCCGCTTCACCCGGCTTCGCCTGGTCCATCGGCAGGGCCGCGGCCACGCCGCTCATCAGAAGAACCCCCGCGACCACGCCAACCATCCAACGCCACATAAATACCTCCATCGGCCCCGCCCGCTTGCCTTGGTGTCCACTTCCCGATCCCCCCCGGAAGCTTATCCCGTTGAACGGGATTTCTTTTCCGCCGCCCACGCGGCCAGCTGAGATTTCTTCATTTTCAAAAGTATCGGCTTTACATAAAACGCATAGCCGATGCCCAGAATCATCAGGATCGAGCCCAGGATCATCACCCGGATGCCCGGCCGATTGGCCACGCCCAGAACGCTGAAGTGCTGCCCGGGGAATTGATTCCCATCCCATGCGGCCTGGAAATAATAAAGCCCATTGTCCTCGGCGGGGGCGTTGAGGCGGGCCACCATCGGGGTGACCTGCCCCGTGGCTTTGTCTTTGACCTCCAGGGTCGAGACAAAGTCGGCGAAAGAGCGGGTGGCACCCGGGAATTTCACGGCATCGAAGTTTTTGAGCGTCACGTCGCTGGGCAGGGCGTGGCGGGTGTTCGAGAGAATGAAGGCCACCTTGCCCACCCCCGGCACTTCGACGAGGGCGGGCTTTTGCCCGGGGGGCTCCCCCAGCTGCGCGAACTGCACGAACGGCACGAAGACGTTTTCCGCCTTCAGATCGCCATCCTGGACTTCCAGTTCGACCGCCGAGAACTGCATCGCGTCCATCGCGGTGCCGCTCTTGCGCTGCTGTTCCGGCACGATGTGCGGCACCAGCGTCTGACGCATGTGCTCGCTGTGATCGAGAATGCCCACGGTCATCGGCACGGACCGAACGGTCACCTTGACCCCCTCGCCAGGGGTGACGGCCTGACGGGTGACCTTGCCACCGGCGGCACGTTGGATGAGTTCGAGCTTGCCGTCGACACCTTCGACAACCCAGAACTGGTCGCGCTGGGCGTCGAGGAACGCGATCTGGATATCGTTATCGACGCGGTCCTGGATGCGTTTCTGCTTGCCGTCGGGGCCAACGATGAAGTCGGGCGTGCGTTCGGGATAGCGGAAGAGCGCCATCCGGTTGAACTGGTTGTAGGTGAAGACGCCCCCTTTGCCATCATCCATTTTGTAGGGTTCGCCGGTCTTGTTGACCTGCACCATGAGGCTGTTGCTGAAGGTGTTTTCGTAACCCTTGGAGACCAGCTGCATGGCCGGTTGGACGCCCTTGGAGGTGAGCGTGTAGGGGGTACCCGCGATGGT
>CALCHA010000553.1 GCA_937901265.1 uncultured Phycisphaerales bacterium | reverse complement strand
TCCATCGCCCGCAGGACGCGGAGTTCGCTCTCGGTATCTGTGTACTACTTGGTGACATCGCTCGCGGCGACCTGCTGCTTTCTCAGCTAGACGATGACGCGGAGTTTCAGGAGCACGCGATCCAGATGCTCCGGCGGAACGCGCAGAACGACCGAGCCGCGAATCTTCCCGTTGGCCAGCCGATCCGACGACGTGGACGAAACAAATCCCCCCTCCTCCGCCGCCACCGCCGCGATGGTGGCGTACGCGTCATCGAAGGAACGCACCTCAAATTCGACCGTGCCATTGCGAATGACCTTGCGCTCCGCGGCGATCTCCGTCGCAGAGGGAGCTTGCGTGGAAGGGCGCGTTGCCGAGCTTCCAACTCCCTCCGCACCGCCGCTGTTTGCCTGCGCAAGCTGCCCCTGCTGCTTTTTGAGATCAACCCAATCATCCGGGTAGACCAACAGATCCGCATAGGGGATCGACTTCGCTTCATTCTGCTTGCTGTCCACCGCCGGCAACCGACGAGCGTCTAACGAATCCTTCGCACGCTTAATGTTCTGCTGCGCGTAGGTGTCTGTGGCGTAGAGATCGTTCTTCGCAGCGGCCGAAGCATTCTGCCCGTCGCTCACATGGCTCGTTCCGCCCCGGCCGGTGGAGGTCGTGCGGTCCGCCTGGACGGTCCCCTCATTAATGGCAACCCCGCCGTTGCTGCCGCCGCCAGTGGAACCAAAACCGCTGAAACTGCCGCCGGTTGTTCCGTAGACGTTGCCGCCAGTAGCGGCAATGGTCCCGCCGCTCAAATTGATCCCCCCGGCGGCGACCATCGTTTTGCCGTCGAAGGCATTAGCGCCGCTCAGGGTCAGGGCTCCCGCGCCGACTTTGCTCAAGCCACCCAGCGCAGCCTTCACTTCTGAACCGGCCTCAAACGCACGCTGGCCGTTGTAGAGCGTCACCCGCGGCGCGGTCAGCGCCGGAACACTGGCGTCGGTCACATCCGACCACCGCGGCGAGTCAGCGGATGCAACCGCGGTGGGACGGTCGTTTTTTAACAACTTCGTTTTGCTGCTGGTCGAATCGGAATGGGCATTCGCCCCCCCATCGGGGCTTGGGCTCATAGTCGGGATGAGGTTGTTGCGCAGACGCAACGCATCCACGCTTAACACCATCCCTGATGCGGCCAAAGGTGCGTCGCTGTCTTCTCTCTTGGGCGCAACCTCCGCTGTTCCGCCAAACTCCCCCCGCGCCCATCCCCGCATCTCCGGCACATCGCTCACCAGCGACCGCGTCAGCGGATTGTTCAACCGGTCCTCTCGCACCAGCCGATTCGCCAGCACCCCCGTCGCCGCCAGCCCCACCGCCGCCGCCACTCCAATGCCCGCCCAGCGTATCGCCGCCAGCCGGCGTGAAGTTGCACGTTGAAAATGGTGCGCCACGCGATCCTCCAGATCAAAAAAGTCCTTCTCGGGGGGGGCCAGCAAACTGCTCAGCCGCAGTGCCTCAAGGTCCGCATCCTTCGCCTCGGAAAACGCCTCGAAGCAGGCGGGGCAATCGTGCAGATGCGCCTCCAGCGCGTTCCGCTCGCGCGCCGTCAGCCCCCCCGCGAGAAAGGCCGCGATATTCTCATGCACCCAGTGGTGATCCGGAGGCGGGTGGGCTTCGTTAACCATCATGCGGGCTCCTGCCATGCTCCTGCGGAGCGCGAGGTGATGCATGTTTGTGCGCCCCCATGCGTTCGCGCATGAGCGCCATCCCCCGGGCGAGCAATCCACGCAGCGCCCCGTCCGTCAGCCCCAGCCCCGTGCGAATTTCCTCGTACCCCGCCCCGCCGAGATAGCGCATCATGAGCACGCGACGGTATTCCTCGGGAAGCGTCGTCAGCACGTCCAGCAGCCGCCCGCGATCCTCCGCCAGCGCCGCCTGCTCCCCGGGATCGGCGGCGCGGGCATCCATGGGGTCGATCGTCGAAGCGTCCGGCCCGGCGCGCCTCTTCCCGCCGCGCTTGGCACGCGTCGCCGCCTTGTGGTCATCGTTGACCACGTTGCGCGCCACCGTCAGCAGCCAGCCCAGAAATCCCGCCTCGTCGGGCAGCGTCCCCAGCCCCTTCCACGCCCGGACAAAGGTCTCCTGCGTCAGGTCCTCCGCCAGCTCCCGGTCGCGCACCGCCGCCGCCACCTGGGCGTAGACCATGCGGACCGTGAGCCGAAGCACCCGCTCAAACGCGGGGCGGTCTCCCCGGCGTGCCCGCGCGACGCATGCGGCCAACTCGCCTTCCATCCAACCTCCAGAGCCGGTGTGCGGCTGTTGAAGATAACGACAGGCGGCCGCGCGGCGCGCGCAAAAGAGTGCATTTCCTCAGGAATGCTCCGCCGGCGCCACGACGCTGCGCAACCGCGCCCCCGGCGCCAGCCCGTAGCCATTGGCAAACGCTGCCCCGTCCATCGGCTTCTTCCCCGCCGGCTGCAGCGTCAACAATTCCAGCGACCCGCTTCCGCAGGCAACCGACCGATCCGCCAGCACGAGCCCGCACCGCTCCGCGTCATGCGCACCCCCCGCCAGCGCTCGGCACTTCAGAATCGCCGCCGTCGCACGCACTTGCCCCTGGGCATCCAGCAGTTCCACCTGCACCCCGGGCCAGGGACTGAGCCCGCGAATCCGCGCGGAGACCGCCCGTGCATCCGCAGTGAAATCCACCCACGCCAGCTCGCGCGACAGCTTGGGTGCCCGCGTCGCCAGCGCCGCCTCCTGTGGCCGCCGCTCCACAATGCCTGCCTCCAGCGCATCGAGCACCCGCGGCAGCAGCGGTCCGCCCAGCCTCGCCAGCCGATCATGCAGTTCCCCGGCGGTCTCCGCATCCCCCACGGCGGTGCGCGCCTCCGCGAGAATGGCCCCCGCATCCATCACCGCCGTCACTTCGATGACCGACACCCCCGCCTCCGCATCGCCATTGATCACCGCCCAGTTGATCGGCGCGGCACCGCGATATTTCGGCAGCAGCGAAGAATGCAGATTGATGCCCCCATGAGGCGCGATCGACAGCAGCTCCGGCGAGAGTTTCTGCCCGAACGCAATGACGACGATACAGGCCGGCGCAAGGTCGCGAAGCTGGTTCAGCACGTCCGGCGCGTTCGCATGGTCCGTGCGCGTGAGCGGCACCTCGCGGTCCATCGCCCACTGCGCCACCGCCGTCGGCGTCAGCTTTTTCCCACGCCCCGCCGGCCGATCGGGCTGCGAGAGCACCTGCACAATGCGATGGGACGAATCCGCGATCGCATGGAGTGAAGGAATCGCGAACGCCCCGGAGCCGAGAAAGACAATGTTCATGCAACATAGTGTGAGGGCAGGCGATCCAAGTTTCCAGCGTGGACGCGATCACGATAGAATGAAGGCGTCCATTGGAGGCCCGCCCAGCCATGAATAACGCACAGATCGCTGATCGCCTTGAGAAGGTCGAGCGCGACTTGGAAAAAATGAAGGCGCAGATGCAGGGTTCTCTGCCGAAGACGCCCACGGGCGACGAGCTGTTCGGGATGTTCCGCAATGATGCGATTTTTAAGGATGTGGTCAAGATCGGTGCGGCATATCGACAATCCCTTCGGCCACGCGCCAAGCGCCCTTCGCGGCGCAAAAAATGATCATCCTCGACACCGATCACATCTCCCACCTGCAGGAGGGCTCGCGCGAAGGCCAACGCATTCGCGCACGCCTGGAAGCGCTCGGACTTGCGGAATTCCCCCCCACGACCATCATCACCTTCGAAGAACAAATGCGCGGTTGGATCGGCAAATTGGGCCAGGCCAAGCGCATGGCCGATCAACTCTTCGTCTACCGGCGGCTAGCGCGGACCTTGAATTACTTTGCAGCGCTCACCGTCTACGAATTCGATGAACGCTCGGCCACCGAATTCCAGCGATTTCGTTCGCTAAAGATACGCATCGGCACGATGGATTTGAAGATTGCGGCGGTCGCCGTCGCCAACGGCGCAACGTTGTGGACGCGAAACCGCCGTGACTTCGAACACGTGCCCGGCCTCCACTTCGAAGACGGCACGTTGTGAACCTGCCGCCCGCGCAACCTCACACCGCCGCCACCGGCCGCTCCGCTTTCTCCTGCAAGACCTTCAGCCGGTCGCGCACTTCCGTCGCCATCCGCGTGTTGGGATACTCCGCCACGATCAGCCGCCCCAGCCGCAGCGCCTCCGCCCAATTCTTGTCATGCACCTGCAACGCGAACTTCGATCCCAGTTGCTGCAGCCGCTTCTTGAACACGTCCCGCGCGCTCTCCTTGTACGCCTGCGCCTCCGCCGGATCCAAATACGTGTCCAGCTCCCGCAGCAGCTGGATCGACCGATCGACGTTGTCCTTCGCCACCGCCTCCTCCCACTGCTTGAGCAGCTCGCGCTTGGTGTCGTCCTGGGCATCCTGAATCCGCCCGGGCAGCTTCCGCGCCTCCGGATGCGCCGGGAACTGCCGCAGGAGCAGCTCGCTCTCCCGTGCCGCCGAAACCCAGTCATGCTTGTGGATCAGCATGTCGATGCGGTCGATCGAATCGCGCACCCGTGCATCAATCGACGCCCGGCTGATCTCCTCGATCTGTGTGCGAAACTTGTTCGCTTCCTGCGCATAGCCAAACCGCTGCTCCATCGCCGTCACCAGCATGGTCGCCGCTTCAAAGTCCCCCCGGTCCGTCGCCCCCCGTATCGCCATAC
>CALCHA010000552.1 GCA_937901265.1 uncultured Phycisphaerales bacterium | reverse complement strand
TGATGTGACTGAAGGTCAGACGGGTGCTCGTCCGATCGAAGCGCATCAGCGGGTACGCCAAGACCATGAATCCCTGCCGGCTGCTGCGGGATCCGATGCGTGAAATCGACACGGTCGCGGACTTTGAGAACGTGATCAATCGGTTCGTCGAGTGGCGCGATTCCTACGACGATGCGGTGCGTGCCGGCCGGATCGCGCCGCTGGTCGACGAAGCCACGCCGGAAGCCGCGTGACGGGGGCGGGCGGCTTGTCACTTGAACCCCACGCCTGCCGCGCCATAATACCGCCTGGTCGGTTCACGGAAGGGCCCGCATGACGCTTCAAGCCAGTTACGAGAAAATCAAAGCCACCATCGCCGCGGCCGCCGCCAAAGGGCGACGGAATCCGGCCAATGTCACGCTGGTGGCCGTGACCAAGAACGCCTCGCCAGAGCAGATCAAGCACCTCGTGGAGATGGGACATCTCGATCTGGCAGAATCGCGGGTGCAGCAGCTTCAGCAGCGCGCGGCACAGCTGGATGAGTGGCTTTCGCGGCAGCAGAATCGGGCTGGCAACAAGCTGCCGCCGCCGGGGTATCAGACGGAGGGGGGCGTGCGATGGCACATGATCGGGCATCTGCAGCGGAACAAAGTGAAGCCGGTGATTCCGATTGTGCGCATGATTCACTCGGTGGATTCCCTGCGCCTGGCGGAGGAAATCCAGGACGAAGCGGAGCGCAAGCCGGCCTCCGCGCCGCGGCAGCGGCCCATGCAGGTGATGCTGGAGGTGAATGTGGCGGGGGAATCCACCAAGTTCGGCGTGGCCGTCGGCGCGGCGCTGCACCTCGCCGAGCAGATGGACACCATGGATGACGTGCATGTCGTGGGCCTCATGGCGATGGCCCCGCACACGGAAAACCCCGAGGACGCCCGCCCCGTGTTCGTGCGACTTCGCGAGCTCTTTGAGGAAATCAAGTTTCGCAAGATCGGCGGCGATCGCTTCGTGCACCTCTCGATGGGCATGTCCAATGACTACGCCATCGCCGTCGAGGAGGGGGCGACCATGGTGCGCATCGGCACCGCACTCTTCGGGCCGGGCTGATGCGGGGTCCACCCGCGGCGGCTGACAATTGAACGCGTCGGTCTTCTGGCTATACTTGCCATGATGAATCCCACCCGCTCTCATCCTCTGCGCGTGCCCATCCCCATTATCCGGGGCTAACCGGCCCGCCCCCGCGCCGCTTAGCCCGGTTCTCCGTTCCCATCCCATCCCCAACCCTTCGTGCCTTAGTGCCTCAGTGCCTAAGTGCCTTCCGTGAGGCAATCATGACCGAACCCGCCGCCCCGAATTACAAGGCCACCCTCAACCTCCCCAAGACCGCCTTCGATATGAAGGCCAACCTCACCCAGCGCGAACCCGCCATGCTCAAAGCCTGGCAGGAGGCCGACGGTGGGGGGCTCTACCAGCAGATCCGCGCCCGCCGCCACCCCAAAGGGAAGTGGGTCCTCCACGACGGCCCCCCCTACGCCAACGGCGACATCCACATCGGCCACCTGATCAACAAAGTCCTCAAGGACATCGTCGTCAAATTCCGCACCATGCAGGGCCACGATGCCCCCTACGTCCCCGGCTGGGATTGCCACGGCCTCCCCATCGAATCCGCCATCCAGAAAGAGCTCGGCCCCAAGTTCCGCGAGCTCTCCAAGGACGAAGTCCGCCAGAAATGCCGCGACTACGCCATGAAGTACGTGAAGCTCCAATCCGACTCCTTCCAGCGCCTCGGCATCCTCGGCGAATTCCGCAACCCCTACCTCACCCTCAACCCCGCCTACGAATCCGGCATCCTCGAAGTCCTCGCCGAACTCGTCCAACGCGACCTCGTCTACCGCCAGAAAAAACCCGTCCACTGGTGCACCAACGACCGCACCGCCCTCGCCGAAGCGGAACTCGAATATGAAAACAGGAAGGACACGTCTATCTACGTTCGTCTTAAGGCGACGAAACCCTTGGTTCAGCTCGAAGGTAGTCCGGTACCAGGTAAGATGGCTTCGTCCGCCGACCCAATCGATTTGATCATTTGGACGACAACGCCGTGGACACTTCCCGCAAATCGCGCCATTGCGGCCAACGAAAACCATCAGTACGGATATTGGCGTTACCTCGAAGGTGGGCAGACAAAGTACGCAATCATCGCCGAAGAGCTCGGAAGTCGAGTATTCAACACAGCAGGAATTGAAGTTTTTGAACTTCTATGGAGCGACTCCGGGCAGTCGCTCGCAGGCATGGAATATCACCACCCCCTCGACCCCTCGCGCGTCCAACCCCTCGTCCTCGCCGACTACGTCACCCTCGAAGACGGCACCGGCCTCGTCCACACCGCCCCCGGCCACGGCAAAGAGGACTACCAGACCGGCCTCAAATACGGCCTCGAAATCTACAACCCCGTCCTCCCCGACGGCCGCTACGACGACTCCGTCCCCGACTTCCTCAAAGGCAAAACCATCTGGGACGCCAACCAGCTCGTCATCGACAAACTCAAAGAGCTCGGCACCCTCTTCCACGCCCAGCAATTCGACCACGAATACCCCCACTGCTGGCGCTGCAAAAAACCCGTCATCTTCCGCGCCACCGAACAATGGTTCGTCCGCGCCTCTT
>CALCHA010000551.1 GCA_937901265.1 uncultured Phycisphaerales bacterium | reverse complement strand
ACGGAGCCTTAGGGATCTGATCCTCGTCAGCATCGGCACCCTCTCCAAAAACCCGCTCTGGAACGAGCGCATCCCCGTCCGCACCAGCCACGCCACCACCACCCTGCTGCGCACCACCGTCGCTGACACCGATCGCGCCCCGCGCACCATTCTCGTCGATCCCTCCCTGCCCGCGCAAATTCTCGCCGCCCGCCTCGAAGAACGCTCCGGCCTCCGCCCCGACGCCGTCACCCACGTCTTCCTCACCAACTGGCGCCCCATCCATCGCCGCGGCCTTGACGCCTTCCCTCACGCCACCTGGTGGATGCACGAAACCGAAATCGACGCCGCCAGCGAAGCCCTCGACCGCGCCACCCAGGCCGCCGAAAATCAGGGCCACACGCCCGACCCCCTCATTCAGCAGGAACGCGACCTGCTCGCCCGCGTTCACCCCGCCCCCGACGACCTCGCCGCCGGCGTCGATCTCTACCCCCTCCCCGGCTACACCCCCGGACAGTGCGGCCTGCTCATCTCCGAGCCCACCCGCACCACGATCATCGCCGGCGACGCCGTCCCCACCGCCGCCCATTTCCTCGCCGGCCAGGTCTTCCCCGACTGCTACGATCTCGCCAAAGCCAAGGAATCCCTCGGCGAACTCTACGAAGTCGCCGACCTGATCATCCCTGGACACGACAACCTTTTCCTCACCCCCCGCGCCCACTCCGTCTGACCCCGCCAACCCCCGGAAAAACCACAATCCCAGAGCCCTTCTTGACGCCCCCCATATCGACCGCTACCTTTACCCGCGGCAGCGTTTCGTTCGCTTGGATGCGAGCGATGCTGTCGAGGGGGTCGGGGTAAGTCTGTCGAGGAGTACGCAGTGATCATCACCCTCACCGGCCGTCATCTGGAAATCACCCCCGCCATCCGCCAGCACGCGGAAGAAAAAGCCAACAAGCTGACCAAATTTTACGACCTCATTCAGGAAATCGAGATCATTCTCGATGGCCACGAAGCCAAGCAGAAGCGCGCCGAAATGGTCGTCTCCGCCGAGCACCGCAACATGTTTGTGGCGCACCACGAGGGCGAAGACCTTTACGGCTGCATCGATCAGGCGTCCCACAAGATCCAGCAGCAGCTGACCCAGCACAAAGACAAATTTCGTAACCGCAAACACCCCACCGCCTGATTCGTTTCGTGCGCCGGTGTTTTCAGAGGTTCCCATGAAACTGGCCGACTTCATCGTCAAGGATGCCATCCTCCCCGAAGTTCATTCGACAGAGCGTGACGCGGTCATCCGCGAGCTCGTTGACGCCCTCGCCGCTGCCAAGGCCATCGCCCCCAGCGATGTCGACGCCGTCGTCAAGGCCATCATCGATCGCGAAAAGAATGGCTCCACCGGCTTTGGCAAAGGCGTCGCCGTCCCTCACGTCAAGCACGCCGCAATCAAAAAACGCGTCGGTGCCATCGGCCGCTCCACCGTCGGTGTCGATTTCGCCGCCCTTGATCAGGCCCCCGTCTACTCCATTTTTCTGCTTCTGTCCCCGCAGAACAATCCCGACGGGCACCTGCAGGCCATGGAAAACATCTTCCGCAACCTTCAGGAAGACAACTTCCGACGCTTCATCCGCCAGGCCGACACCCGCCAGAAAATCGTCGATCTCCTCGACGAAGCGGATCAGGCCGGCGCGGCCCGCTGAACACTTCGTCGTCGCCCCGCACCTTCGAGTCTTTCACACGTTGGACCGCATGGATCGCCAGGTCACCATTCAGAACAAGCTCGGCCTGCATGCCCGACCCGCCATGCAGTTCGTCGACGTCGCCAACCAGTTCCAGGCCGCCATCAAGGTCTGGAAGCAGGACCAGGCGGTCGATGGCAAGTCCATCATGCAGATGATGATGCTCGCCGCCACCGAGGGAACCCCGCTTAAAATCGTCGCCGACGGCGATGACGCGCAGCGCGCGCTCGATGCGCTCGAACACCTCGTCAACTCGCGCTTTGGCGAGGAATGAGTGCGCCCATGAGCACCACCCCCGCCCCCGCGCCGCCTCGCATTTCCCTCCAGACCCTCCGCGCCATGAAGCAGCGCCATGAGCCCATCGCCATGCTCACCGCCTACGACTTCCCCACCGCCCAGCTCCTTGCCAGGGCCGGCCTGCACATCCTCCTGGTGGGCGATTCCGTCGCCACCACCATCCTCGGCCACGACTCGACCACCAAGGTCACCCTGGAGTTTCTGCTCACCCTCACCGACGCCGTGCGCCGCGGGGCCCCCCAGCTCTTCCTGATGGCCGACATGCCCTTTGGATCCTACCCCGACCTTCCCACCGCCGTCGCCAACGCCGCACGCTTCATCCGCGAGGCCGGCGCCGACTGCATCAAGCTCGAAGCCGACGCCCGCCACGCCCCCATCGTCGCCGGCCTCGCCGCCGCCGGTATCGCCGTCTGCGCCCACATTGGCCTGCTCCCCCCGCCCGCCCCCCCGCAGGGCGGCTTCAAGGCC
>CALCHA010000550.1 GCA_937901265.1 uncultured Phycisphaerales bacterium | reverse complement strand
ACGATTCTGCCAACCAGCGCATCACCTTTCCGGAGGCCTTCCTCACCGCCGACGCCATTCTGGAAATCCTCATCCACGTCTCCCGCGGGCTGGTGGTCAACAAGGCCGTCATCGCCGGCAGGCTTGACGCCGAACTGCCTTTCATGGCCACCGAAAATATCCTCATGGCGGCGGTGAAAGGCGGCGGCGACCGCCAGGACCTGCACGAACGCATTCGCAAGCACAGCCACGCCGCGGCTCACCAGGTCAAGCAGGAGGGAAAGCCCAACGATCTGCTTCTCCGCCTGCAAGCCGACGAAGCTTTCGGTGGCACCGAACTCAACCAGGCCCTCAATCCGCAGCTCTACGTCGGACGCAGCGTGCAGCAGGTCGAGGAGTTCCTTCGCCATACCGTCGATCCGATCCGGCAGCGGTATACCGGGAAACTGCAGCACCAGGTGCGTTTGAAGGTGTAAGGTCGTGGCGAGCCGCGCGGTAAAAAGGTCCGTGAGCGTGGGGATCGCACTCATCGTCGCCGCATTGATCGCGCTCGCCGGCGTCGTGCGCCATTTCTCCGACTTCGTCATTTTGGGCGATGATACGGATCATCCCACCACCGCGCAAATCGAAGGACGGGGCAGGTTCCGGCTTCCCCCGTCGGCCCGGGACGTCACCGCTCACCTCGAAGGCTTTCAAGACCACATCATCTGGGTTTGCTTCCGAATGAAGCCCTCGGATGAAGCGCGGTTCTGGTCCTCTTCCATGTGCAGCGCGGTGCCCTCGACGGAGACGGCACCGCACGAGTTCGAACCGCTCGCACGCCCCTGGTGGAATCCTGAGAAAGCCACCCTCTCTTCTTATCGAACGTTCTCCACTCCCACCGGCGACACCCAGCGCATTCTCATTGACAAAGACGATCCCGCTGATTTCATCGTCTATGTCGAAGCTTTCGACATCTGAGTTGCCGCCGCCGGCGAAACATCGATTTCCGCGGCCTGATTCTGCGTGTTCTTCGGCCGGGCCTTGCGATCGCGAAACACATAGACCGCATCATCTATTTGGAGTGTACCGACATCCTCCCACTGGGCGTAGCAGGTTTTTCCGTTGCTGACTTACCCAGACCCAGCCCGCCGCCGGGTGCAGGCGGCGCCGCGTCGGTCAGTGGCTCGTTGGGCGGAAGGTCAGGCATCGCAACTCCTGGGTTGACAGCGGCATCATACCGCAGGGGCGGGCAGCGAGCTTCAGGGGAAGGCCCAGCGGAGAAGCCTGGATTTCGTCGCAAGCCACGAGACCATCAGCGAGAGCGCGAACGTGAGAGCGAAGAGCACCACGAGGAAGAGAGTGCTGACGGTGTCGCGGTTCCGGATGAGGGCGGTGTCAAAGGCCAGGAGGATGGCGACATGGACGAGGTAGATGGAGTAGGCAAACTTGCCGCCACGGGCGAGGAGCGCGATGAGAGGGGCAGACGGCATGGCGATGGCGGCAAAGAAGAAGGCGACGCCGGCGATGTTGGAAAGAGGCATGTGATCGCCGTAGCGCATGTCGAAGACCATGGCGGCGGCGCTGAATGCGAGGGCGGGGATCCCGAGCATGCGTGAGCGTTGAAAAAGGGTTTGCAGACGCGGGAATAAGGGGATGACAGCGAGGCCCCAGCAGGCGGCGGGAAGGGCGTTCCAGCCGAGACCGAGGGCGTACTTGGCATGATTCCATGCGCCCGATGCCGCGTCGTCGTAGGACACCGGGCTGGGAACGATGCAGGCGGCGATCCCGGCGAGAAGCAGCAGCACGGCGAGGCCCCGGGCGAGCGGGCCTTTGCGGATCAGCAATTTGGCGAGTGGGTAGGCCGCCAGGGTGATCAGGAAAATGAACGGCAGAAACCAGAGATGGTGAGCCGTGCCGACGAGAAAGACGGAGAGATCGAGCGTGATGGCGGGGCTGGCCGCCGGATGGAGAAGGTGCTTGGCATCGCGGAGCAGGAAGTAAAGGAGGGACCAGACGGCGAAGGGGACGTAGATGCGGAGGAAACGCGCGGCGGCATAGTGGGGGAAAGGCGTCCTGCGGACGGCGGCGTGGGCGCGGCGGAAGCTTTCGCCGATGAGGGCGGTGGCTGCGAAGGCGAAAAAAGGCACGGCGAAACGGCCGGCGTCGGAGAGCCACGCGTGGTGCGGGTTGATGCCGAGGCTGTGGATCCAGACGACGGCTGCGGCGGCGAGCAAGCGGCCGGCGTCAAGGCCGGCGAGCCGCGGCGTCGCCGCCTTGCGGCGTGCCGTATCGGCGGCGGCGGCGGCGTTGGCGGTAACGTCGGGCATCATGCCCTGGGATGAAACGGGCGCTGTGAGCACCGATAATCAATCGGCCATTTCGGCCAGCGCGTTGAGCAGCACATTGAGTTCCTCGTTGGTATTGAAGTGGCCCGGCGAAACGCGCACCGTGCCGTCGGGGAAGGTCCCCAGTGCCTGATGAGCGTAGGGCGAGCAGTGGAGCCCGGGGCGGACGGCAATGCTGAAGGATTCGTCGAGAATGCCGCCGGCTTCCTGAGGCGTGTAGCCTTCGATGTTCAGCGAGAGCGTGCCGACGCGGTTGGCCGCGGACTTGGGCCCGTAAATGGTGACCTTGGGATTGTCGGCGAGGCGGTCAATGATCGCCTGCACCATGGCACGCTCATGGGCGAGGGTCTTTTCCGGGCCGTGGGCGACGACGAACTCCACCGCCGCGCCAAGTCCGGCGATACCCACCGTGTTGGGCGTGCCGCCTTCGAGGAAGTAGGGAAAAAGTCGCGGCATGGTCGGCGACGAGGAATCGCCGCCGGTCCCGCCCTCCCGAAACGCGGAGAGCTCGTCAAGAGTGACGCCCGTGTTGACGTAAAGGCCACCGGTGCCGGTGGGACCCAGGAGCGACTTGTGCCCCGGAAACGCGAGGATGTCGATGGCGTCGGTTTGTACATGAATCGGCACCACGCCGAGGGTCTGCGCGCCATCGACGAGGAACCGCGTCCGCCCGTTGTTGATCTGCCGCAGCATGTGGCCGACCGCCGCGATGGGCTGAACCGTGCCGAGCACGTTCGATCCGTGGGTCACTGCCACCAGCCGCGTATTTGGTCGCAGCGCGCGGCGGATATCCTCGGGATCGATGACGCCGCTATCGCTGGAAAAGCCCACGCGCGTCAGCTCAATGAACCCGGCCTCAGCCATGGCCACCAGCGGGCGGGAGACGGAGTTGTGCTCCAGCGTGGTGGTGATCACATGATCGCCATGGCGAAGCAGCCCCTTCATCGCGATGTTGAGGGCGTCGGTCCCATTCATGGCGAAGACCAGCCGGTGGTGGTCGGTCCCGCCGACAAAATCGGTGAGCTGCTTGCGCACGGCGTCGATCATTTTCTCGGCACCGACGGCCATGCGGTGACCGGCGCGGCCGGGGTTGGCGGCTTCGGAGTCGAGGAACGCCGCCATGCGCTGGCCAACGGCAGGCGGTTTGGGCCAGGAAGTGGCGGCGTTGTCGAAGTAGAGGACGTTGGTCATGTGAGTCCTAAGCCAGTCAGGTCGCTACGCGGGCATGTATCCCCTCGTCTATAGTTATACCGGCGGCAAGCCGAGGACGCGGCGCCAGGTAGAGAGCTGGCCGCTGTGATAGGCTTCATGCCACGTGCCGTAGAGCATGACAGCGTGGCCGACGGTGGGGAAGCGATCGCGGCGGGCGGGGTCGGGGTGGGGCACGTGAAAATCCTCCGGCGACATCTGCCCCAGACGCGTCACAATCTTCTCACGCACCGCCGCCAGCTTCTCGATGTAAAACGCCTTGGGCTTGTACAGCGACGGGTCGGCCACCGGAGCACTCTTGGGGCCATAGGTTGCCCGCCAGGCGTCATCGATAAACGCCGGAGGAGCCTCGCCCGTCAGAAGTTGCGCGAACGCATAGTCCACCTGCAGGAGATGCCCGAGCACCCAGGCGGGATGGTTGACGTTGGGCGCAGGCTGCAGCGTCAGCTGAGCATCCGTCAGATCAGCAACAAGCTTCAACGTCATGTTCCGCGTGTGGGCAATCGTGGCAAGGTAGCTCTCAAGCATGGGCATCAGCAGACACTCCTTCAGTATAAAAACTCAGGCACCGACATATTTGGAATACAATGCGCGAGCGATTCCCGCTTCATTCGTGCCCTTGATAATAGCCCGGCCATCGGCAAACAGCGTCAGCTCATACTCCCGCCGCCGCTCGCCCTCCCCCTCGACGATGGGACACTTGAGCATGAACTTGTTGAAGCTGGCCTTGCCGACGTTGCGCAGATTTGCCGCCACCTGCTCGAAAGCCACGCGCGTGGAAGTGCCCAGCGAAATCTGCACTGCGTTGCGCCCGCACAGGCTGGTGGTCGCGCTGGCGAACTTGCCCGAGAGATACTCGAATTGCCGATGCTTGCAGCAGGGGCAGTCGGCGACCTCGCGGGCGCGCTTGACGTTGAGCTGCTGGAAGCGGTTGTCCCACATGTCGAAGGAAAACAGGAACGGCGAAAGATCGGCGCGGTTGCCGGTGAGGAGTTTCATGGCCTCCATCGCCTGCCAGCTCGACACCACCGAGACCGTCGGCCCCAGTACCCCGGCGGTGTCGCACGTCGGGTTCATCCCGGGCGGCGGCATGGTCTCAAAGATGCACCGCAGGCAGGGCGTCTCGCCCGGCAGCACGTTCATCGCAAGCCCCATCGCGGAGATGCAGGCCCCGTAAATCCAGGGGATGTTGTGCTTGATGGACACATCGTTGATCAGGAACCGCGTCTCAAAGTTGTCCGTCCCGTCGAGCAGCAGGTCCTTGCCTGCGGCGAGCTGTTCGATGTTGCTGTGGTTCACATCCGTGACCACCGCTTCGACGCTCACCTCGGGGTTGATGCGTGCAATTTTTTTCTGCGCCGCCACCGACTTGGGCAGGTTCTGCTCGATGTCGTCATGGTCGAAAAGGACCTGCCGCTGCAGGTTGGTGATCTCGATGAAATCGCGGTCGACGATGGTGAGCTGCCCCACGCCGGCGCGAGCCAGCAGATTGCCAAGGACGGTCCCCAATGCCCCGCACCCCACCAGCAGGACCTTGGCCGCCTTGAGTTTTTTCTGGCCCTCAATCCCGATGGGCGCCCACAGCATCTGGCGGTTGTAACGTGCCAGCGACGGGTCCGCCTGATCCAACTGCTCTGCAATGTCACTCAACGCCATGGGCTTCAATTCGCTTTCTGTGACGCCGGCTCTTCCACGGACTGGAGCCCCGGCTTCAAAATCTGTTTGCCAATCTTGTGCAGGACTCCCCAGGTCAACAGGCCCGTGAGTGCGAGCACGATTGCCACGGTCAGGAGCAGGGCGGTGAATCGCCGCTCATCGCCGTCCATGTGCTCAGCCTTCGATCACGTTCTTTTCTATGGGCTCCACGGTGACACCCTGATCTCGAAGCACCAGAAGCGCGGCTTCGATGCGTTCGGTTTCGCCTTCAAAAAGAACCGCCATGATGCCGATCTCGGCGGTGACGGAGGCCTGGCGGATGTCGAAGGAGACATCGGGGAAGCGGCTGGCCATGCGCCAGAGGGCGGGGGTTTCCACGAGGCCCTTGCTGCCGAAGGTCAGCCAGACGCGTTTTTGTGTCCGCGGCATCTCAACCCCCCGCAATGGCGGGAACGATCGAGACGTCGTCGCCATCCTTGATGGGGGTGTCGAGATTTTCGAGGAAGCGGATGTCCTCGTCGTTGACGTAAACATTGACGAAGCGGTTCAGCTCGCCGGGCTGTTTGAAGAGCCGCTTGTCCATCCCGGCGAACTTGCCGGAGAGCTCGTTGAGCAGCCCCCCGACGGTGCCGCCGGAGAGCTCGACGATGTCGACGCCATTGGTGAGGGTGCGAAGGGGGGTGGGGATACGGACCTTGACGGGCATATTAAGCCACTCCTGCAATCTTAAGAATAAAAGCTGCCGCGCTACCCGCCATAATCAGCGGGCCCAGCCAGCGAAGCAACCGCAGCCTCGCTTCCAAGTGAGCTTCCTCGCCCTTGTCCGGTGTTCCGGGGTCGATCCATCGGAATCCCATGAGCGTGACTGCGACAGCGGCCACAAAGGTGACTGGATATACGGCGTACACCATGATCGAATCGAAAGGCGCCATGTTCGACCTCCGTCATTCCTCAAGGTTAGTTTACGCCGCCGGCACAATCTCGTAACTTGCAGTGGGGCGTGGAATTTTTTCGCCCTTCGTTCGCATGGCCTGAAGATGCAAAGAGATCCCCTCCGCGATGAGTTTGCGGACTTGCGCCTTGCTCTTGGAAACCGCAACGCAGCCCGGAAGGTCTGGAACGTACGCACCGTACGTCCCCTTTTCCTTCTCTATCACAACCAGGTATTCTGCCTCTCGTTTCACTTCAGTCCCGCCTGTTTGACAATACTGTTCAGAGTTCCTCGCGGCACAAAATCCGATGGTTTTCCGGCGACCGTCACCGTTCCAGGCTTCGCCGGATGCTGGAACTGGCGATGACTACCGGTTGTCCGCACATGAACCCATCCGTCGCCCTCGATCAACTTGATCACTTCACGATATTTCACTAATTATACACCGACTGCCACCACTTCGGCCGCCTTGACGCCCGAGACCACCGCATCGAACGCTTCCAGCCGCGGCGGAATGCTCGTCGGCAGATCCAGCTGCCCCTGCACCACTTCCACCGTCTTGAGGCCGTTGCCGGTGATCGAGACGCAAATACTTTCATCGCGCGGGATGCGGCCGCTCTCGATGAGTTTGATGGTGCAGGCGAGCGTCGTGCCGCCGGCGGGCTCGGTCCAGATGCCTTCCGTGCGCGCGAGCAACTTGATGGCGTCGACGATTTCCTCGTCGGTGGCATCCTCTCCCCAGCCCCCCGACTGCTTGACCGCCTGCACAACGTAGAAGCCGTCGGCGGGGTTGCCAATGGCGATCGACTTGGCGATCGTCTTGGGCTTCACCGGCCGGATCAGGTCGCGCCCGGCGCGAATGGCCTCGACCACTGGGTTGCAGCCCGCGGCCTGGGCGGAGTAAATTTTTGGGGCGTTGTCCTCAACCAGGCCCAGCTTGATGAATTCCTGATACGCCTTGTGAACCTTGGGCAAAATCGTTCCGCCGGCGGTGGGAACGATCGTGTGCTTGGGCAGCTTCCAGCCATACTGCTCGGCGATCTCGAAGCCGAAGGTCTTGGCGCCTTCGGTATAGAACGGCCGCAGGTTCACGTTGACGATCGCCCATCGGTACTTGTCGGCGATTTCGGAGCAGAGGCGGTTGACGTCGTCGTAGTTGCCCGTGATGCGCACCATGGTGGGGCCGAAGATCAGCGAGCCGAGGACTTTGCCCAGTTCGAGATCGTGGGGGATCATCACGAAGGCCTTGAGGCCGGCCTGGGCGGCGTGGGCGGCGACGGAGTTGGCCAGGTTGCCGGTGGAAGCGCAACCCACGGTGTCATAACCGAGCTCAATGGCCTTGGTGATGGCGACGGAAACGACGCGCTCCTTGTAGGACCAGGTGGGGTAGTTGGCGGAGTCATCCTTGATGTAGAGTTCTCTGACGCCGAGAATCTTTTCGAGATTGCGGGCGCGTTTGAAGGGCGTCCAGCCCGAGTTGAGGCCAGCCTTGGGCTCGTCGCAGGGCAGCAGGTCGCGGTAACGCCAGAGGTTGCGTTCGCGGGCCTCAATGGACGCGCGGGTGACCTTGCCCTTCATGGCGTCGTAGTCGTACTCGACTTCAAGGGGCCCGAAGCACACGTCGCAGACGTGCACGCCCTTCTGGGGATACTGTTTGTGACATTCCCGACAACGCAGGCCGACAACGTAGGACATGGATGGCTCCGCAGGCAAAGGGGACGGAGGGCAAAAACACCAACGGCCTCTCGCCGGGAATTCCCGATAAGAGGCCGCACCTGCCGACACCGCCAGAGGAAGCGCCGCGCAAACGAATCCACTTATCTGTCCCCTTGATTCTGCCGGAGGTCTCGCGACAACCGACAAATCGGGTGGGAATTAGCACCCGCTTCTCACCTGCGTCCCCGCAGGCGGATGGGTTGCTGTGCCGTCAACGGGCCCGTCCCTCTGGCACTCTGAATAAGAGCCGTCTTCACTTGTAGTCCCTAACCTTACCCCTCGCCCCCCCGCCTGTCAAGATTTTGCTCAGCCATTTCCCCGAACCATTGCGAAATCCAACGCCCCCCTGCTATAATGCTTCGTTCCTTCGGCAGCGTAGCTCAGTTGGTTAGAGCGAGGGATTCATAAGCCCTAGGTCCCCGGTTCGAATCCGGGCGCTGCTACTATCGTCTGACCACTGATCACCTTTTTACCGACCACTCGTCCGAGGCCCGTCATGAAAGAAAAAACCCACCCCCAGTACAATTTCGCCAAGGTCCGCTGTGCCTGCGGCAACACCTTCGAAACCGGTTCCTCCCTGAAGCACATCGAAGTCGAAATCTGCGGCGTCTGCCACCCGTTTTACACCGGCAAGCAGAAGTTCGTCGATACCGCCGGCCGCGTGGAACGCTTCCAGAAAAAGTACGCCAAGTTTGCCACCGCCCAGGCTGGCGGCGCCGGCGGCACCACGGAATCGGCCAATCACCCCGCCGCCGAAGTCGCAGCCGCCAAGTAGCGATCTCCCCCCATCCACAAAAAACGCCGCGCCCGCTCCCCAGCGGCGCGGCGTTTTCTTTCGTTCGGCTATACGTGCGTTCAGGAGGAACCATGGCCATGCAAGCGGAATCCATCAACGACTTGCTCGCCAGGGAACCTTTCCAGCCCTTCACCATCCTCGCCGCCGATGGACGCGAATATCCCGTCACCCAATCCGCCTTCGTCCACGTCTTCAAAGCCGAAGCTTTCTACGCCTACCCCAGCAACGACCGTTGGACCCGCGCCGCCCTCTCCCAAGTCACCGCCATCGAAGCAAACGCCGCCGCCTGATTTGCCGCCCCGCGACTCCACGACTGAACGCCCTCACGATTTCACGACTTCACGATTTCACGCCGCATGATTCCCACCGCCTACCGCTCTATCCTCGCCCGCCTCGCCGAGGACCAATCTCACTTCGACGCCCTCGCCGCGCGCCTCAACGACCCTGACTCCCCACCCTCTCTCGCCGAATCCATCCCCCTCTCCAAAGAGCATGGCCAACTCTCCCGACGCCTGACTCCCTACCACGCCTACCTCGCCGCCGAAAAACGTCTCGTCGATACGCAGGAACTCGCCGCCTCCGACGACTCCGATCTCCGTGCCTTGGCCGAAGCCGAGATCCCCACCCTCCAGTCCGAACGTGACGCCGCCCTCGAAGCGATCGTCAACGCATTCCTCGCCGCCGACGAACTCTCCGTCGCCGCCATCATCCTCGAGATCCGCGCCGGCACCGGCGGCGACGAAGCCGCCCTCTTCGCCGGAGACCTCGCCGAAATGTACCGCCGCTACGCCGAAACCCAGCACTGGAAATGGGAACCCCTCGAATTCTCGCCCGGCGCTGCCGGCGGCTTCCGCGAAGTCGTGGTCTCCATCAAGGCTCCCGGCGCCTACCGCGCTCTCGCCTTCGAATCCGGCGGTCACCGCGTCCAGCGCGTCCCCGTCACCGAAACTCAGGGCCGCATCCACACCTCCGCCGCCACCGTCGCCATCCTCCCCGAAGCCGACGAATCCGACATCACCATCAACCCCGCCGACGTCCGCGAAGACGTCTCCCGCTCCGGCGGCCCCGGCGGCCAGGGCGTCAACAAAATCGAATCCGCCGTCCAACTCACCCACCTGCCGACGAACATCGTCGTCCGCATGCGCGAAGAGCGCTCGCAGCACAAAAACCGCGAAAAAGCCTGGCGCCTCCTCCGCTCCCGCGTCTTCGAACACTTCGACTCCAAACGCCGCGCGGAACGTGCCGCCACCCGCAAAACCATGATCGGCTCCGGCGACCGCTCCGAACGCATCCGCACCTACAACTTCCCCCAGAACCGCTGCACCGACCACCGCCTCAACCAGAATTTCCCGCTCGAAAAAATCATCGCCGGCGACCTCGCTTCCCTCCTCGCCGCGCTCCAGGCCCAGGACCGCGCCGACCGCCTCGCCGCCCTCGGCAACTTTTGATTCCCTCCCTTCCCCTCTCAATAAAACCCCTTCGCCTCCCCCCCGCTCGTCCCCTTACGCACCTCCCCGTTCCACATCACCTCCCCGTTGTCCAGCACCAGCGGCGCCCCCTCCGTCGACTCAATCTCCACGTGATCAAACACGATCCCTTTCCCATCCTGCACCAAAATACCTTTCTTCGACCGAACCGTTACGTTCGTGAGCGTGATGTCGCTCGCCGGCTGCTCCGGCAATCCCAATATCC
>CALCHA010000549.1 GCA_937901265.1 uncultured Phycisphaerales bacterium | reverse complement strand
AGATTCTCAAGGACCAGCTGGGCGAGCGGCGCGTGGATCTCGCCATCGACAACATCGGCGGGCCGCTGTTCAACGAGCTTCTCGAAACGCTCGCGTCTAATGGCCGCGTGTCCTGCGTTGGCCGCCTGGCCGGTCCGGTGCCGGAGTTCAACACCGCGGCCCTGTTGTTTCGCCGGCTGCAGATTCGCGGTGTCGCCATCGCCACCTTCACCCACGAAGAATCCATCGCGGCCTGGCAGGCGGTGCTCGCGACGCTTGCCAGGACCAACAGCAGGCCGGTGATCGACTCGGTTTTTCCGCTGACAGACGTTAAGGCGGCGTTTGCGCGGCTGCAGGAAGGGCCCATGGGGAAAGTCCTGGTCGAGATTGGGTAGGCACGCGTCGCCCGCTTTCCCCACCCCCGTCAACCGAAGTTGATGCTGCCGATGCCGAACTCCACGTTGAGGCGGCGGAAGAGCTCGCTGCCGAGCCACTTGTCCCGCCAATAGGCCATGTCGCGATGAAAGTGTTCGGTGCTTTCGACCGTGGGATGCTGGGAGGTGCCCATCTCATGGATGCACTCGGCCTGGGCGCAGTACCACACCTCCCAGTTGCGCGCCCGGGCGGTGTAACACCAGTCGGAATCGGACCCGAACAGGAACATGCTTTCGTCCATCACGCCGAAATCGAGCAGCGCCTCGATGCGCGCGGCCAGAAAAGCTCCGTTGACCCAGGGCATCCTGGCGGACATGGTGCCGACGCCCTGAGAGGCCAGCCCGCTCACGTGCAGGCCGGTCGGATAGGCCATGGAGCAGCCGGCGTGCACGATCACGTCGGGATTCTGGCTGGAGCGCTGTTTGATGCCCGCAATGGCGCAGCGCGGCGTCTGTTCCAGGAAATCCTCCAGACCGGCCATGGCTTCGGGTGCCAGATAAACATCCTGGTTGAGCGCCACCACATATTTGTGGCCAGCGCGAATCGCCTGGCGCAGCCCCAGGTTGATGGCCCGGGTGAAGCCCAGGTTGTTAACCGAGTTGTCGTGGACGAAAGGCGTCACTGGCCGCGTCTGCTTCTGAAGATGCTCCAGGCAGGTTTTGAGCTGCCGCTCGTTCTTATAAAAGGGAATCACCGCCAGAATATCGTCGGCCGCCATCCGCAACCCTCATTGTCATTGAAACAACCCGCCCCATTATGCCCGCAGCCGCCGCCAAAACCCATCCTCCCGGCCCCCATAGAAATGCGCCAGCGCCTGGTCCATGACCTCCTGCGTCCGCAGGCCGCTCTCTCCGGTGCTCACGCAGCGGCCGCGGCCGCGCAGCTCATCGACGACCTGCTCCACCAGCGGCTGATGGACGTGCGCCGGATGCTCAATCACAAACTCCTCGCGACGTCCCGTGTCCCACAACACTTCGACAGGCCCATTGGCGAAGCAGGGCACGGCGAGGGTCCCGCGCTCCCCGATGATTTCGAACGCGTCCTCATTGGTCTGCGCCGTGAAATCCCAGAGCCCCTTACCCTGAATGCCAGCGATTTCAAAATCCATCTCCACATAATCTTCAACGGCATACTTGCCGCGGACCCGCTTCGCCAGGCCGCGCACCTTGGTCAGCGGGCCAAACCAGTAATCCAGGAGGTCCAGAGCGTGGGATCCAAGATCGAGGAACAACCCTCCTCCCGCATGCTCGGCTTCCAACCGCCACGACACCGGCCCCGCCGGGGCCTCGCGCATCTGGCCATCGGTGTAGCGGTAGGAGATCGCTTTCACCGCCCCCAGTCGCCCCTCCTCCAGAATTTCCTGCACCTTGATGAACCGCGGCAACGCGCGGCGGTAGTAGGCCACGAACAGCGGCACGTCCGCCTCGGCAAAAGCCTGCACCATGCGCCGCCCCTCCGCGGCGGTGCGCGACATCGGCTTTTCGACGTAACAGGGCTTGCCCGCCGCCGCCACGCGCAGGGCGTATTCTTCGTGCGCCCCCGGCGGCGTGGCGATGTAAACCGCATCCACCTCTTTCGCGTGTATAAGTACCGCCGCGTCGTCGGTCCACCGCGCCACCCCGTGCCGCTGGGCGTAGTCCGCGGCTTTCGCCCCATCGCGCCGCATCACCATCACCAGCTCGCTGCCAGCCGCCTTCTGAAACGCCGGACCGCTTTTGATCTCCGTGACATCTCCACATCCGATGATCCCCCACCGCACGACGCGAAACTGACCCATCACCGCTCCTCATTGACCAGAAAGCCCGCTCGCGCCTGCAATCACTTCATCGGCCACACGTCTGCCAGATCAATCGCCAGCGACTTGAACGGCGGAAATTTCACCACCACGTGCTCCTTGCCCTCCGCCGCCAGGACATATTTCCCACGCTTGAGCACGTAGGCTTCCGCCGTCCGCTTGGCCGGATCAAAAATCCAGTAATGCTTCACCCCGCGCTGCTCATAAAGGTCAAACTTGTCGCCACGATCCATCTTCTCCGAACCCGGCGAAATGACCTCGATGCACAAGTCGGGCGAGCCATGCAGCGACTTTTCGCCGATCATTGGCAGTTGCGCAGTCGAGACGAATATAACGTCCGGCCGCCGAGTGTTCCAATGGTCGAGCACAGTGTCCGTATCGCCATACAGCTTGCCCAAACGGTGCTTCCGAATGTAGGGCCGCAAGATCTCGACAAGCCCGAAGATCACATCAGAATGCCCAGGCGACGGACTCGGACTCATCACAATCTCCCCGTGCGCCAGTTCCAGTTTAATCCCAGGCGGATCCTCTCCCAGCATCAAAAACTGGTCCGACCGCATCATCGTTGTGCTCAGTGCCGACATCACGCACACTCCAATCCTGGTCCATCATACCACAGCGCTCTTGCTCCTTCCGTTCGTATTATGTTAGCATAATGCACCCGACGGAGGTTCCATGCCCGAGCATCCTTCCATTCACGGCCGCGGCGCCGCGGCCAATCCCACCAACCGCTTTGAATCCTACGCGCACGTCGCCGATCCCGACCCGCAGTCGCCCTTTGCCGTCGATGATCCGACCGCCGATCCCGACATGCCGCGGCGGCACCCGCTCACCCAGTTCCTTGCCGATTCCACCCGCAAATTCATCGCCTCCAACGATTCCCCCGATGTCCCCTTCGCCTTCTCGATCAACCCTTACCGCGGCTGCGAGCATGGCTGCATCTACTGCTTCGCGCGCCCCACCCATGAATACCTCGGCCTGTCCGCCGGACTTGATTTTGAAACGAAAATCCTCGTCAAGCGCGATGCCCCCGCCCTCCTCCGCAAGGAACTCGCCCACCCCAAATGGCAGCCGCAGGTCATCGCCTGCTCCGGCGTCACCGACTGCTATCAGCCCATCGAGCGCAAGCTCGCCCTCACCCGGCAGTGCCTCGAAGTGTTTCTCGACTATCGCAATCCCGTCACCATCGTCACCAAGAACCACCTCGTGACGCGCGACATCGACCTCCTGGCGCAACTCGCGCAGTTCAATTGCGTGCAGATCTTCCTCTCCGTCACCACACTCGATAAAGATCTCGCGCAAATCATGGAGCCTCGCACCAGCACCCCGCAGCGCCGCCTCGACACCATCCGCGAACTTCATGCCGCCGGCATTCCCGTCGGCGTGATGGTCGCCCCGGTCATCCCCGCGCTGACTGATCACGAGATGCCCGCCATCCTCGCCGCCGCCCGTGATGCCGGCGCCCAATCCGCCGGCTACGTCCCCCTGCGCCTGCCGCACGCCGTCAAAGACCTTTTCGCCGACTGGCTCGACCGCCACTTCCCCGACCGCAAAAACAAAGTCCTCAACCGCATCAAGGACCTCCGCGGCGGCAAACTCTATGACGCCGCCTTTGGCGACCGGATGCGCGGGCAGGGCCAATGGGCGGACATGCTTAAATCCACCTTCAGCCTCCACACCGCGCGGCTGGGCCTCAACGAGAAGCGCCTCACGACGACTGCAGCCCATTTTCGCCGTCCACCGCTCCCCCCCGCCCCTGGCGAAACGCTGCCGCTCTTCGTGTGACCTGCCCTCACGCGTTGCCTTGGTTCTCGGCCGCCCTCTCATGTGCCCAGATGCAGCACCAGATACAGGAACCCGAGAATCACCCCCACCACCACCCAGCAACTGAAAAACCCGATGTAATCCGCCCGTTCCCACACGGCGAACTCCCAGTTTGTACCTGGAAAGAGCTTCTTGTGGTCCATGCGCGTCGGGTTGGCGAAGCTCTTTTCCACCTCTTCCTGCTCCTCCTCGGGCGTACGGCCCACCGGGGTGCGCTGTTTCACGTAAAACCGGTCGGCGCGATCCGGCGCGCTCATGGGCGTCAGCAGGCTCAGCAACATCAGGCAGGCAAAGGGAAAGAGCCCGCAGAACAGCCATCGGACCGTCGTCAGCCCCGCTTTCGGAAACTGCCGCATGTCCAGCCCCACCGCGCGCAGCGGGTAATACATCAGCCAGTTTTCCGCCACGAAATGCCCCACCCCCTCATAGCCCAGCTCCGGATGGGCGGTATCCCGCAAGGCAACATCATCGAAGAACACCCCCACCGGCTTGATCGCCTGCACTTCCTTGATGAACTGCCCCTCCTTCGTTGCCCGGGTCGCCGCCACGTCCGCCGCCGTCGCCGAACGTCTCGATTCGATCGAATACTCCTGCGTTCGCAACGTCAACGCCGACGCACTGCGCAACGATGTGTAACCCACCGCCATCGGGATCACCGCCTGGATCACGATCCATATCCCGAACGAGATGAGAATGGCCGGCACCGTCAGCCGCCGCCAGAAAAACATCAGCAGCACCACCGCGCCGAAAAAGGTATTGAACAGGATCATGTTGGAGGTCAGCGATTCCAGACTGTGCGCGTTCCATGCGATGGTCACCGATGCCGCCAGCACGAGAAGAATCACCAGCTGTCCCACCCGCAGATAGTGCCTGGGCGACTTCCCTCGCACCACCGGCTCATACAAATTCCGCGTCACCAGGCCAGACACCGCCACCGCCGTCAGCCCCACCGCGGGCATGTGTCCCAGCAGCATCCCCGAGAGCATCAACCCAATCATTCCCACCGGCAGAAGATAGGTGGACAACGTGCCCCACGCATACTCCGGAACGCTCAACTGCGACTGCCCGCCAAAACGGCCGGAGAATATCGCCAGCGCCAGGAGCCCGCACAACATCCACAAAATCAGGATCACCCGCTTCGTGAAGCCGCCCCCGATCATCCCGAACCGCGCTGCATTCTCGTTCGTAGCGCTGCCCGCTGCCGTCATGTTGTGCTGCAAGCCCACGATCTGAATCAAGCTCGCAAACGTCACCGCGATGATGGAGTACCAGGCGTACGAACTCGTCCCCGTCCCGCTTAATAAAAACTTGTCCGGAGGCACCAGGTTGTGCAAATTCGCGAACCCGCCGATTTTCCATAAGCCCACCAGCAGCAGAATCACCGACATGATGAGGATCAGTACGCCCTGCACCGCATCCGTAATCGCCGCGGCCTTTAACCCGCCCAGCATGATGTACGCCGCAATGATGGCGTTGTATCCGACGTAAAACTCAGTCTTTGTCAGCACCCCGATGCGCCCGCGCAGCTCCCCCTTCTTCTGCAGATTT
>CALCHA010000548.1 GCA_937901265.1 uncultured Phycisphaerales bacterium | reverse complement strand
GCTCATGGGGGCGGCGCAGGTGCATACAGCTCGCGCACCTGGCGTACCCGCTCACGCGACACGTGCAGACGCCGCGCAATCTCGGCATTGTTCAGCGACCAGTCAACTTCCAACCAGGCGCTGACATCTACCTTCCGGCTCCCCAAACCGCTCCCGGGCTTCCTGCGAAACCGATAATCGGTGAGGCGGATCCAATGTCCTGCGACTGCATAGGACACATGGAGTTGCTCGGCGACCTGGGCGATGGTTAAATCCCGGGGAAGGCGTCGGATTTCCTTGAGGTGAACGGCCAGCTCGCTCGGACGCCCCCGCGGGCGCAGTTTACTGGCATAGCCGAACCGTATGGCCCACTGCCGTGCAACTTCGTAACTCACACCCAACCGGCGAGCGATATTTTCGTACGTCAGCCCCGGGGGGAATGCCCGAAACAGCGCCTGAAAGCGGAGAGCCTTGGGCGTGACCTGGGACGGCGGGCGATCGATCTTCTGACGACGCGCTCGCGGCGACTTTCGCCGGCGAACCGCAAGCCGCGGCGACCCGGAAGAACGTTTTTCCCTGCTTGCCATGATCTCCTCGTGGCGCACCGTCGCGACCAAGACCCCTTGTGACATGAATCAGTGCACGCCACTCTACCGCAGGAACGATGCCCGGACACTGGTCCGAGACGTTTTTCCTTCCCAGCCATCGCCCGGACCCCGGCACCCAACGCCCTCTTGACACTCCCCAAGCCGGTCCGCATCATTGTCACATGGAAAACCACCTTTATCCCACCGGCAACGTATCCCCCGCTTCATTCCCCGATCCGGCGACCAAAATCGTCGCGGAGGGCATCACCTTCGATGACGTGTTGCTCCTGCCGCAACGCTCCGACTTCATCCCCGGAGAGGCCGACGTCCGCACCCGCCTCACCCGTTCCATTGAACTCACCATTCCCCTGCTCTCCGCTCCCATGGACACCGTCACCGAGTCCGCCCTCGCCATCGCGCTGGCCCAGGAGGGGGGGATCGGCTTCATCCACAAAAACCTCCCCATCAGCGTGCAGTGCCGCGAGGTCGAAAAGGTTAAACGCTCCGAGAACGGCATCATCTTCGACCCTGTCACCCTGACCCCGGACGCCACCGTCGACATCGCGCGACAAATCATGCGCGAACAAAATATCTCCGGCATCCCCATCGTCCGCTCCGACACCGACCACGAACTCGTCGGCATCCTCACCCGGCGCGACCTCAAATTCCACGAAGGCAACGGCAACCTCCCCGTCCGGGAGATGATGACCAAAAGCGATCTCGTCACCGCCGCCCCGGACACCTCCCTCGAGAAGGCCGAGCATCTGCTCAATTCGGCGCGCGTCGAAAAGCTGCTGCTGGTTGATGATCGCCGTCGCCTCATGGGAATGATCACCATGCGCGACATCGACAAAACCCATCAGTTCCCCCGCGCCTGCAAAGACGCACGCGGACGCCTCCGCGTCGGGGCCGCCGTCGGCGTGCGGCAATTCGACCGTGTCGCCGCCCTCATCGAAAAAGGCGTCGATGTCCTCGTCGTCGACACCGCCCATGGCCATTCCGCCAACGTCATCGAGACCGTCCGCGAGATCAAACGAAAATTCGACATCCAGGTGATCGCCGGAAACATCGCCACCGCCGAAGGCGCCAAAGACCTCATCGATGCCGGTGCCGATGCCGTCAAGGCCGGCATCGGGCCCGGCAGTATCTGCACCACGCGCATCGTCTCGGGCGTCGGCGTCCCGCAGGTGACGGCCATCTTCAATGCCCTCCGCACCGCCGGCCCCGCCGGGGTTCCGGTGATCGCCGATGGCGGAATTCGCCACTCCGGAGACATCACCAAAGCCATCGCCGCGGGAGCCTCCTGCGTCATGATGGGCTCGCTCTTTGCCGGACTCGACGAATCGCCCGGCGAGCTGGTCATTCGCCGCGGCAAACGCTTCAAGAGCTATCGCGGCATGGGCTCCACCGGCGCCATGATCCAGGGCTCCGCCGATCGCTATGGTCAGGCCAAGGTCAAGGAGTCCAGCAAGCTCGTGCCTGAAGGCGTCGAGGGCCTCGTGCATTACCGCGGCCCGCTCGGGGATTTCGTCTACCAGATGGTCGGCGGCCTGCGCGCCGGCATGGGCTACTGCGGGGCCAAAACGATCGAAGACCTGCGCATGCACGCCCGCTTTGTCAAAGTGACCGCCGCCTCGATGGTCGAGTCCCACCCCCACGACATCCAGATCACCCGCGAGTCCCCCAACTACTACACCGCCGAGGCGGACCACGAGTAACGTGGTCGCAACTTCACAGGATCTGCCGGCGAAGAGGGCGGCAGTGAACGGTCGTCGGCGCAGCCGCGCCGATTCCCACAGCCGCGCCGATTCCCGCAGCCGCGCCGATTCCACTTGAGCACCGCAGCAAAAAGGGCCATCCCGCGGCAAGCGGGCTGGCCCCTGAAGAGTGCAAACCGCGGGAGCGACTCAGTGCGAGCCACCCCCCATGCCGCCACTGGTGGTATTCATGCCGCCACCGCTGCTGCCGCCATTCATGCTGCCGCTGCTGCTATTTGAACCGCTGGAAGAACCGGCCGCGCCATTGCCATAGCCGGAGGTCCCCATGGCGCCTGAGCCCATGCCGCCGGAGGAGGTGCCCATACCTGTGCCCGACCGGCTGCCGGTATTGGGAGCTCCGGTGGTGTTGGTGTTGGAGCCGCCGTAATTCGAGCCGCCGTAATTGGAGCCGCCATTGTTGGGGGTGGAGCCCATGTTCTGGGCGCCATAGGCACCTGAGCCGTAGGAATTGTCGGGCCCGTTCATGCCGCTTGGGGTACTCTGACAGGCCGCCGCGGCGAGCGCCATCGCCGCGACAGCGGCCAACGCATAGAGACGATTGGTCATGGCATATCTCCTTAAACAAGTAGCCGACGGCTGTATAGCAAGGATCATTCCAGCGGCTTGAGAGGGCGCCCTTTGGGCGGCGGTTGGGTCTTTCGCTCATACAGTTGCCATTCGCCCGAGACGCCGCGGAGATCGCCGCCGAGCCGCAGGTAGGCGAACACCTTGCCGTTGCCTCCGCGCGTCAGCACGTAGCGATAGGCCCCGCCGTGGACCTCCCAATAGAACTTCGGGTCATCTTCCGGGGGAGCGGGCAGGGCGAACCCCGGCGCAAAGCTCACCGGGGTGGCACTGGCTGATCGCGCCGGGAAGAGGTAGGGGCTGACTCCGCCACGGGCGAGGTGGTAGTAATAGACATCGTGGAGGTGGGGTTCGAAGACGTAAGATTCAAGTTCAGGCGAACCGGGGGCGATCATCTGCGGATAGACCGCCGCACCGGGGGCCATGAGGGCGATCAACGGCTTGAGGGTCGCCGTCTCGGCGCTCACGCGCGCTTCCTGACCGATGGTCAGCGCCACCAGCAATCCCGCCGCAACGCCCAGCGCCAGGGCAAACCGCCGTGGAATCGCCACCATCGCGGCGGCCAGCACGAGGCAAAGGTAGGAGCCTTCCGCCGCACGCGGCGATACAAAGGCGACGGCACCCGCCCTGAAAGGTCCGAGGAGCGTCACCAGCAGAAGAATGGCCGCCCCGCTCGCGCTCAGCAGCAACCCGTGGCGATGGCGCAGGGTGGCCCACCGGACGGCCCCGGTGGCGACGATCGCGGCCGCGACCCACAGCAGCAGGAACCCGACGTGCGGGCCATCCGCGAGCCGGTAGCCGGTGAATCCCATCAAATAAAACGTGGCGTTACGCCACAGGGGCAGCCAATGAAGCGCGATGCCGTCGCCCGGCCCGGCGTGCATGGCGGCGGCCACCATCCAGGCAACCGCACAAGCGAGCGCGACCGCCAGGGAGAGGGCGATGCGTCGCCGCGCCGCCCGATCGCCCAGCCGCAGGAGCAGCCATGTCCCGACGACGGCGAGATACATGGCCAGGGCGATCGCATTGCACAGAAGCAGTGCGGCGAGCAGTGCGGCGTGCACCGTGGCACTGCGCCCGGTCCACCCCGCGCGCAGTGCCGCAAGCAACTGTGTCAGGCCAATCAACAGCAGCGGCAGCGCATACAGGTAGTTCACGAAGCCGAGGTAGTAGGCGTGGTTCACCGCCAGAGGAGCCAGGAGAAACGCGGCCGCCGCCGGCGGCTGGTCACTCCCGTGAATCCACAGCACCCGCCGGGCGGCGACGTACATCCCCACAAAATAGAGGCTGATGGCGGCCCGGCCGGCGGCGGCAAGAGGCATCACCTGCGAGAACCCGAACACCAGCAGATAGAACAGGCTGTAGGTCGCATGCAGGTGCACCTGGTACGCGGGATCGATAGCCCCGCCGGTAAGCCACGCGGCCACGAGCTTCGCCTGAAACAGGTGCTCGGGGT
>CALCHA010000547.1 GCA_937901265.1 uncultured Phycisphaerales bacterium | reverse complement strand
CACCGCTGTCGATCGTCTTGGCACACTCTTCCAGCGAGCGCAACGCCTCCGATAGCCGCTTGCCCGCTGCCGTCGCCACGTCGCCCAGCGAGCGGCGCGTCGCTTCCGCGTCGGTGGTCAGGGTCGTGCCCACATCATGGGGCGTGTCGCGTGTGAGCAGCGCATGATCCATCGGCAACCGCGCCAGCGTCGCCGCCAACGCATGCCGCAGCTCCTTGAGTTCGCCCGAGAGCGCCCCATCATTAAGGGCAAAGCGGGTGATGTCCTCGAGCACGCGCAGGGCTTCGCGGGCGCGGTTGGCGTTGGCGTCGAGAATCCGAAGAATCGCAAGATCGTGCATAATCGGCGTTATACCGGATATAACCCGCAGGCGTGAATGGCCACGCCGACAGGAGAAGCCGCAATGGAAGTGATGCCGGGCGTCCACCAGATTCTCGTGGACTACAAAGGCCGACCGCTGAAGCTCTACCTCCTGATGGGAGCCAGGCTCCGCATGCTGATGGACTTCGGCGAAGCGGGGACCCCGGAGAAAAATATCCTGCCGGCGCTGACGACCATCGGCGTCGATCCTGCGAGTCTCACCCATCTGATGGCCACCCATCCCGATCTCGACCACGTCGGCGGCATCCACGCCATGAAGGCCGCAGCGCCGCAGGCCAAGGTCGTCTGCGGCCGCGCCGACCGTCTGCAAATCGAAACTCCGGAAGGACTCGCCGACCTCCGCGGACGCGCCCATTACCACTGGCACGGGCTGGGGATGGACGACGCCGCGCGGGCGGCCTTCATCGAACGTGCCGGCGGCGCGGGAAAACGCCTCACCATCGACACCACCTTCGTCGGCGATGAAACCCTGCCATGGGATGACCATGGCGATGCGCGCGGTCGCCGCGTCGAAATACTCCACCTGCCCGGCCACTCCCACGGCCACCTCGGCGTCTACCTCCCCTGGGAAAACGCCGCGATCATCGGCGATGCCGTCCATGGCACTGCCAACCGCTTTCTCGATGGCCGCGCCGCCTTTGCCCCGACCTACATGGACGTCGACGCCTACCTCGGCACCATCGAGCGCCTCCGCGCCATGAAACTCGACCAGCTCTTCTCCTGCCACTGGCCCGATTGCCGCACGCCCGCGGAGGTCGAGGCGTTTCTCGTTGAGTCGCGCGATTACGCTCTGAAGGCAGAGCAGGCGATCGCTGCCGTCGTGCAAGTGGCCGGTGAAGCGGGCGTGACGCTGCGTGAGGTGTGCCTTCGCGCCAAGCCGGCGCTGGGTGACTGGCCGCCAGAAAAAGACAGCGAAACCCGCTCCATGGCGTGCGGGCACCTGCAGCGGCTGGCGGCTCGCGGGTTGATCCGCGAACACCTTGAACGCCCCGTGCGCTATGTCTGGGAACCGCACTGGCTCGGCCTGCACTGACCGTCCGCTACCCCTCCGCGCCCCCGTTGGTCCGCTCCGACCACGCCTGAAACACTGCCACCCCACGCTTGCTCCCCTTCACAAAGTCGATCAGCTCCTGCACTTCCGGCACCGTCCGAAGCTCCGCGGGCAGGTCCGCCAAGGCCAACCCGATCGGCCGCCCGCGCGAACGAAACGCCAGCCGCAGCACCTGCCGCAGGGCATTGATCGACTCGCGCCCCATTCCCGACCGCCGCAGGCCCACCGCGTTGAGCTGGGTGATCGTGTTCGTGGCCATGGAGGTGAAAAACGGGAGGACGTCGACGCTGCTGTTGGCGCTGTTGGACACCATCGCCAGCCGCCCGACCCGGCAGAACTGATGGATCGCCGAATTGGCCCCGATGATGGCCCCCTTGCCCACCCGCACATGCCCGCCCAGCATCGCCCCATTGACCAGCGTCACCTCATCCTCGACCACGCAATTGTGCCCCACGTGGGAATTCACCATGAAGAAGCAGCGCGATCCGATGAGCGTCCGCGTTCCGCTGCCCGTCGGGCGATGAATCGTGCACCCTTCGCGAAAAATGTTGTCCTCCCCGATCACCAGCTCCGACGGTTCCCCCTTGTACTTGCGGTCCTGTGGCCAGTCCCCGAGCACCGCGTGGGGATGCACCGCATTGCGCGCCCCCAGCGTCAGCGGCCCGCGCAATACCGCATGGGCGTGGATCATGCAGCCGGGGCCGACGGTTACCTCCCCTTCGATGACCGCCAGGGGCCCGATCTTGACGTCGGTGGCGATGCGGGCTTCGGTGGAGATGACGGCCGTGGGATGAATCGACATGGGAAGCGGCTTTCCGTGTGAAACCCAGAAGCGCGACCATCATAGGAAAAGCCCCGCCCGCAACAAGGCGCCATCAGTCGAACGTTCCCAGCGGAAGATTCAGCAGCTTCGCCGCAATCCTGGCGAGGGTGGTCCGTGGCCCGGAAAAGGCCCAGACCTGATTCGTGTCCGTCACCACCGGTTCGGGCATCGCCCGGTTCACGCCCGGGGTGTGAAACTCCAACTCCCCGAAGCCCGTCGGGCCGGAGTAGTGGTTGTAGGACTGGATCGAATCCTGCGTGCCGCCCGGGGTGTGCAGCGGCACGTCGGCGTAGTGGGCGGAGGGATCATTGAGGAAATTGCGGATGATCAAAGTCGTCCGGCCATCCGGCAGCGGGTTCGACAAAAACCCCACACGGCCCAGCGCCTCGGTCTTGCGGATGCCGATCTTGTGGCGGTCGATCGAATCGAGTTTGAAGCGCACGTGCGTGTCGGTGACCGTCACATAATCCGCACCGGTGGGCTCGTAGTAATCGGTGATCACGGTACGCCCGGCCGTGGGCGCGTAGAGATAGCCGCCCGCGGGGACGACGAGTTGAATCAAGAACCACAGGCCGAAATAGAGCGGATCCTCGGGGGATTCCAGGAGCTCGAAGCGCGAGGCCACCTCGTAGCCGGCAAAAGCGCAGTCTTTCAGCCCCCCCACCGCATCGGGAAAATGGGCGAAGGGGGAGGGGATCGCGCGGATGGAGCGTTCGACGCGCCCGCGCACGATGGAGCCGGGGATGCGGAAGAAGGTGGCCGTGAAATCGTTGACGAAGCGGATCGACCGGGCGGAGAGCGCGGCAATGCGCCACGCGCCGGGATCGATGGAGGCTTGGGTGGTCACACCGTCGGCGAGCTGGTCCCCGCGGAAAAAGAGGCCGCGCTCGGGCGCGATCCAGACACGATCGCCGCCCAGCACGTGCTCGCCCGCCAGATAAGGTTTGGCGTGGGCGGCATCGAGCAGCTCGGGGTTGACGAAATAGGTGTTCTCGCCGGCGGCGTCGGGAAATAGCCCGAGCACGCGGGCGCCGCGGGGCGTCACGAGCAATTGTCCGCCGGCAGGGCAAGCGAAGGTGTGCTCCTGCAGATGGGCGGCGGCAAGGTGGCTGACAAGTTGCGGGTACTTCATGGTGCGGCTCCGGGAGGGAGGGTGGTTGAGGAGGGCGTCAGCTCGCGGGTCTGGTAACGGATCACTCGCTTTTTCATCCAGCGGACCGCCAGCAGGTCGACAAAGGCGCGAAAAGCACGTGCCCCCCCCACCGTCCCTGGGCCATACTTGGTGACGCCATGAAGGCGCTGGTGGTGGGTGATGGGGACCTCAATGACGTGAAAGCCGCGGATCTTCACGAGGGTGGGGAAAAAGCGGTGCATGCCTTTGTAGAGGGTGAATCCCTCGAGGCATTCACGTTTGTAGACCTTGAGGCCACAGGCGGAGTCCTTGATGTTGTCGCCGGAAAGCCGGTTGCGGATTCCGTTGGCGATTTTCGTCTGAAATCGCCGGGTGAAGCGGTTTTTATCCTGCCGATCCTTGCGCCAGCCGTTGACCATGTCCACATCGGGGGAGAGCATTTTCATGAGGCGGAGGATTTCGGCGGGATCGTTCTGCATATCGGCGTCGAGGGTGCCCCAGACCCGGCCGCGGGCGTTGCGAAAGCCGGCGTCCATGGCGGCGGCGAGGCCGGAGTTTTTCTCCAGCCGCACGATGCGCAGCCAGGGATGTTTGCGGGCGAGCTTGAGGAGCTTTTCGGAAGTTTTGTCGGTGGAGCAGTCGTCGACGATCAGGGTCTCAAAATCCACTCCGGCGGGGACGAAGATCTCGGCGATGCGATCGATGAGGGGCTCAACGTTGTCCTCCTCGTTGAACGCGGGGGCGATGATCGAAAGCTCCGGCATGGAGGCGGGGTGGGACACGGGTGGCTCCGAAAACGCGTGGAAAAACAGTCTATGCGAAACGCCGGGGTCCGTCATGCGGAGGAGGGGGAGTTTGCGCGGGTGGGGGCGGACAGGGTGACAAGGTGACAAGGTGGCAGGGTGCGGGGGTGAGGGTGGATGGGTTGGCGCGGTTTGTTCCCCCTTTTTGCGATGGCGCGCGGGCGTGGCTATTAG
>CALCHA010000546.1 GCA_937901265.1 uncultured Phycisphaerales bacterium | reverse complement strand
AAGGTGACCGCGTGCGGGACGCTGGTGACCCTGCACGCTGTCGATGCGCCGATCAAGGACGTTTGTGCACAGATTGAAGAGCAGACGGGCGTTCATGTGCAGGTGGGGGATGGGGGGCGGGCGGGAGTGAAAACCGTGAGCTTCACGGCCGAGGATCTGCCACTGATGGAGGCGATCAAGGGGCTGGTGGACGCGGTCAAGACCGAGGATGGGACGTTTGTGGCGTTCCAGATGGCGGGGGTGCGGAATTACTGGTCGATGTCGGGGCGAATGAGCGCCCAGGGGCCGTTTTTGGTGGTGGCGGAAGAGGTGTCGCACGTGGTCGACTATCGGCGTGCGCCGGGGACGGAGGAGCGCTTCGCGGTGAAGGTGGATGTGGTGGCGGATCCGTCGCTGCGGCCGACACGGATTGCGCTGCAGGTGGCGGGCGGCGCCGGCGGGGAAGCGGTGGACGAGCATGGGATGTCGCTGGCGCCCGGAAAGGTGGAGGACCTGACACGGCCCAACGATGGCCACGTGTATCCGTCGGGGGTGCTCTTTGGCGGGCAGACGGAGTTGCTGCTGGCGCGGCCGGCGGGCGCGGGGAAGCTGATCCACCGCCTCACCGGGAAGGTGCCGATGTGGGTGGCGGACAAGGTGGAGACCTTTGAATTCAAGAAGGATGGCGACGAGACGACGAAGGTGATCGATGGCATGAAGACGACGATGGGGCTGGCGAAATCGAAGGACCGCGAGGAGTGGAGCGTGAGCTTCAAAGTGGAGCGGCCGGAGGGCATGAGCGACGAGGAGTGGAAGCAGCGCGACCAGTTGGCCGCGGCGACGCGCATGTGGGTGGATGGGAGCGATGGGAAGCGGTGGGAGAGCAACGGGGCCGGGTGGTCCTATGGGGCGAAGCAGCGGTCGGGGAGCATGCGGTATCACCCGGTGCGCGGGGGCCTGCGCAATGATCAGGTGGTGGGCTCGACGGAGGTGGGGCGCGGGGTGGTGGAGGTTGTGGTGAGCGAGAAGCGGATGGAGGCGGCCTACACGTTTGAGGATTTGCCGTTGCCGTGAAGGAAAGACAGGCGGGTGATCAGGGGGCGGCGGGGAGATGGGATTGGAGGGCGAGATAGTCGGGATTTTTGGGGGCGAGCCAGAGGGCGGTGGCGAGGTCGGCGCGGGCGGCGGCGGGGTCGTTCATCTGAGCGTTGATTCTGGCGAGGAGGAAGTGGTGGAGGTGGGAGTTGGGGAAATCTTTGAGGATGGCATTGAGGGCGGCGCGGTGGGCGGCGGCGAGTGCGGCGGCTTCGGGGGCCCAGCCCTTTTGCTGGAGGGCGGGGAGGAGCTGGAAGGAGAGATCGAGGTCTTCGGGGTCGAGCGCGGGGAGTTGGAGGGCGGCGGGGAGGAAGTCTTGGCGGTGATTTTGCTGGAGTGCGAGCATGGCCTGGCAGAAGGCGGCGTTGCGCGGGAGGCGGAGGTAGATGGTGGTGTCGTCGGGCATCTGGAAGTAGTGGAAGCGGATGAAGGTGAGTTGGCGCCAGTGGTTGAGGGCTTGGGCGTAATGGCCGCGGGATTGTTCGAGTTGGGCGGCGAGTTGCTCTGAATCACGCGCCAGCGCGCTCCACGGGTCGATGCCATCAATCGCGGTTTCTAAAAGGGCTGCGGCGAGGTCGGGCTCGCCCGCGTCTTGGAGCGCTTCCGCTACGAAGAGGGCGCTCTGGGGGTCTGCCGAAAGCTTGACGGTAGCGTCTGCTCGCAGGGCCAGGCCGGACGGATCGCCGAGGCGCTCGCGGCAGAGGCCGAGGAGAAAAGCGAAAGCAGGATCAGCAGTGGGCTTGGAGCCGGTGGCTTCGAGGAGGGGTCGAACAAATGTCCAGTCTTTAAGGCTAAGGAGGCGGGCGAGCGGGCACTCGGGTTCGAAGGGCGTGCGCGTGCGATAGGCCACGAGTGAGAGCGGGGCGATGGTTTTGGAGGTTGCCGCCAGGAGTTGCTGCGCACGATCCTTGCGGCCAGAGAGATACAGGGCATAGGCCTCGGTGAGGGAGGGAAAGTATTGGAGGGCGTTCAGGCGGGGCTGGGGTTGATCGACTTGAGTCGGGATGTGGTCGCCGAGCGAGGCAAGTTCGGTCGGCGAAAGGTTTCCGGCGAGGATTTGTTGTGTTTTATGGCCAGCGCTGGCGTCGCCCATCGGCTGCGCTTGAAGAGCGGCGAGCCAGATTGCGGCTTCCTGAGTGCGCGAGCGGAACAGGACGGGCATGTTGACAGGCTCGCCGCGTTGATGGAGTGCGTCATCGTCATCGAGGGCGATGAAGGCTTCCTGAAGTGCAGGGGTGACCCATCCGGCATTGTTTCG
>CALCHA010000545.1 GCA_937901265.1 uncultured Phycisphaerales bacterium | reverse complement strand
GCGCTCTGGAAATACCCCTCTTTTTTCACGTTCGCCAACCCACTCACGCCGGGCACATAGCGGATCGGCGTGCCGAAGGCGTCGAGAATCACCGTCGCCTTGGCGGTCCCATCGTCCGGATCCGTCACCGTGCCCGCGGTCAGGCTGTTGAGCTTCGATGCCGTGGGCGGATAGGCCTTCAGCAGCTTCACCCAGCGCGTGGCGTCACTGACCGGGTTGGTCGAGTTCATGTCCGGGTTGGCGACATACCCCGTCGCGTTGGGATTGTCCGGCTCGGCGTTGCCCCCATCCAGGTAATCCTTCATCAGCCCGTCCGCCGTCTTAAGCGTCAGGCGGGTCTGGCGAATCTGCGCTGATTGCTTCGCCCCGGCGCCAAACGTGACCAGCAGCCCGATCAGGATGACCAGAATCGCCACCACCACGAGAATTTCGATGAGCGTGAAACCACCCGCACGCTGCCGCTCGAGGCGGGCGGCGCGGGCAGGACGTCGAAAGCTGGCCAGGGACGCGGGCATGAATTCCTCAGGGTTTGTAGACAATGTCATCGGCAGTGAAATAAACGCCGTCAGGGCCGGCCGAAACCAGCAGGAATGTGTCGTGGCCGACGACGTTGGCCGCGACGCCTCCAATGCTGTTCGAGGGGGCGCCCAGAAGCTTGAGAAACGCCGGCGAGGTGCTCGGATCCGTCCGCGTCGTCGTCAGGTCCGCCGACAGGCTGTTGGCGTTGGTGTAAAAGTAATAGTTGTTCGCCGCGGTGTTGGTCCCGAAAACCTGCGTCACCGGGGGCATCCCCGTCATCTCCCCTCCCGAGCGCGTCGAACGGAAGTACAGAATCTCGTGCCCGAACACATCCACGAATGACCGGTCCGTGTTCGGAACCGCCGGGTTGTTGTCGACGAAATACTTGGGATCCTCCGGGCCATAGGGGCCATAGATCTTGCCGCTGGCGTTCGTCCCCGTCCCATGCATCCGGAAACCATACGTCGGATCGCCTGTCATCGAGGGTCCCGCCCCGTCATAGACCGCAGGCAAATACCCCATCAGTCCCTCCGCCAGCAGCGCCGACCCCCGACCGATCTTGATGTTGCCGGCGTAGGCAGGCATCGCGGTCCCCGACGAATCAAGCACCTCCGACGGCGGAAACACCTTGAATTCCTGGAAGTAGTTCTCCAACGCCGTGCTCAGCCCCGCGAGCTGCTGCTGCACCGCCGCCTTTTTCGCAAGGGCCTTCACGTGGCCGATCGACGGCACGACGATGGCAATCAAAATCGCGATGATCCCCACCACCACCAGCAGCTCGATCAGCGTCACCCCGCGCACCCGGCGAACCGGTGCAGCGGCGGGCGGAACTTGTAAACGTTGCAGCGACATAAGCCTCTCGAAATAGTCAAAATCAGCGGATCACAATAATGTCATCCGCGGTCCCGTAGATCCGGTCCTCGCCGGCCGACAGCAGCAGGAAATGCGTACCCTTGGGCGAGAGCGTCTGGCTCACGCCCTTGCCCGTCAGCAGCACCGCGAGGTTGTTGTCGGCAATCGCCGCGCTGCCCGCCTTGGTCGCCGATATCGGCGAATTGGTCGTCTGATCCGGCGTCGCGCCTGCCGCGCTGGAGAAGCCCGTCGACTCGATGTACTCGACGTTTTCCTGCCGCAGGAAGCTCGCCCCGGTCATCTCTCCCACAAGGCTGTTTGCCGTCACGTTCCCGCTGGCGTCAAACGTGACCGTTCCCGTCACGCCCGGCGTGCCGCGGAAGTACAGGATCGGCATCGGCACCGGGTAATGATCCAGAAGCGTCGGAAAAGCGAAACCGTTCACTGCCGTCGTCCCCGCGTAGCCTCCATTCGGCCACGTGTTGCCCCCGGCCGTCGTCGGCGGCGAAAGCTCCTTGCTCGACGGCGTGAACAACGCCCCCATCGCCCGGAATGCGCCCGTCGGCCCCGTGTTGCCATGATCGATCGGCCCGCTCGGCTTCGTCGGGTTCACAAAAATCGTGTTTCCGCTGGCCGTGAAGGAAAAGGTCCCCGCCGCCCCGCCAAAAATCGTCGCCACATCGTTGGGCGCCCCATCGGAGCCCACCCAGGGATAACTGAGCGCCAGCAACAACGCCTGCGTCCCGCTCATCTTCGCGGCACCCAGTATCGTCGCCCCCGTGATCGGCGGCCCCGGATACGTCTGGAAATTCGACTCATACTGCTCCGCCGCCTGCGCAATTCCGTTCAGCAGCGACTGGTTGTCCACCTTCCGGGCATGCCGCTTCGCCGCCGCCAGGCTCGGCACCAGAATCGCAATCAGAATCGCGATGATCGACACCACCACCAGCAGCTCAATGAGCGTAAACCCCGAACGCGGGCGGCCCTGATGTAGAGACGATACCGGCATGAATAATGCTCCCTTAGGACGTTTCCCGGCTTCCGCCGGTCACCACCAACAAACTTCCGGGCCAACCTCCGGGCCAACGCCCGCACACCGTTGCGCCACGCCGCTCAGCCGCCTTCGCCGCTGTTGTCCCCGCCCGATACCGACTGAATCAGCTTCACCAGCGGAAGGAACAACGCCACGACGATCGTCCCGACGATCCCGCCCAGCGTCACCACCATCACCGGCTCCAGCAGCGACACCAGCGACCCGATCAACACGTCCACTTCTTCATCATAGTTGTCCGCGATCTTCATCAGCATCTTGTCCAGATCGCCCGTCTCCTCTCCCACGTCGATCATGTTCGTCACGATCGAGTCGCACACCCGGCTCTGCCGCAGCGGCCCCGCGAAACTCTCCCCCTCGCGAATCGCGTCATGCACCTTCTGCAACGCGCTCTCATACACCACGTTGCCCACCGTGTCCCGCGTGATGTTCAACGCATCCAGAATCGGCACGCCCGCCGCCAGCAGCGTCCCCAGCGTCCGCGTGAACCGCGCCACCGCCGTCTTCGATAAAATCTGCCCAAAGATCGGCATCTTGATCTTCACCGTATCAATAATCCGCCGGCCAAACTTCGCCTTGCCCAGGATCTTGACGAAAAAGAAAATCAGGAACGGCGACCCGAAAATCACCGCCCACCCATACTGGTTCGCAATCCAGTCCGACATCCCCAGCAGAAACTCCGTCAACGCCGGCAGCGACGTCTTGAAGTCCTTGAAAATCTCGCGGAATTTCGGCACCACGAAAATCATGATGCCCGTCACGATCAGCACCGAAAACCCCACCACCACCGAGGGGTAGATCATCGCACCGATCACCCGCCGCTTTAGCCGCTGCGCCTTCTCCATGAACTCCGCCAGCCGCTGCAGAATCACATCCAGCACGCCGCCGGTCTCCCCCGCCTGCACCATGTTCACATACAACCGGTCAAACGCCTTGGGATGCTTCGCCATCGATTCCGACAGCGTCGAGCCACCCTCCACCCCCTCCGCCACTTCATCCAGAATGTTCTTCAACAACCCCGGCTTCTGCTGCTGATACAAAATCTTCAGCGACCGCAAAATCGGCAGCCCCGCGTCCTGCAGCGTCGAAAGCTGCCGCGTGAACTGCGTGATCACCTTCGTCGACACCCCGCCGATCGAAAAGCCCGCCGACTTCTTTTTTTTCCCGCCCGAACTCGATGACGAGCTCCCCCCATCCTTCTTCTTCTTCGCCGCCTTTTCCTTCACCTTCGTCGGAAAGTACCCCTGCGAGCGGATCTTCGTGATCGCTTCGTCCGCGGTCCCGGCATCCACCTCCGACTTCACTTCCTGTCCCGCGGCGTTCATCGCTTCATATTGGAACGTGGGCATAAAACTCTCCTCACCCTGGACGTCGAACGGAGGGTCAGCGCCTGACCTGCCTTTACATTGTCGGCTGGCCGAAGACCCGAGAATAGCGGGTCCCCTGTTCTGCTTCCGCCACACCTTTGTACGCCAGGACCAAGTGTCCGGTAAGGGGGGTAGAGCGATTCTTCATCATTTATTTTCGGCCTCACCCCTCCCGGCCTCGTGCGCACCATATACAAAGATCATCTTCATACATCAACTTCACTAGCCCTAGCTTACTTTACCAGCGGGAGCCAAGACAGGCAGCTGCGGCTC
>CALCHA010000544.1 GCA_937901265.1 uncultured Phycisphaerales bacterium | reverse complement strand
GGGGGGGGGGGGGGGGGGGAGGGCGGGGGATTGCGTTGGAGCCGGGGGTGGAGAGCGTGGGGGGGTGGGGGGGGCGCGGGGCGCGGGAGGTGTGGGGAGGGCGGGTGGCGGCGGTGGCGGCGGGGGTGGCGGCGAGCGATGGAGAGGCGGGGTTTGCGGAGGATGCGGCAAGTCCGGTGGGGAGCAAGGTGGCGATGGGGTCGGCGGTGCGGGTGAAGATGCGGGCAATTGATTCCTATTGTGCGGAGGTGGGGATTGTGCCGGGGATGATCAAGATGGATGTGGAAGGGTATGAGGGGGAGGCGTTGCGCGGGGCGCGGGGGGTGATTGAGAAGTTTGGGCCGAAGCTGCAGATTTGCGTGTATCACAAGGCGGGCGATTTGTGGGAGATTGCGCGGTGGTTGAAGGGGGTTCGGGCGGGGTATCGGTTTTATCTGGGTGGGCATGCGGGGGGGGATTGGAGTGATGTGGTGTTGTATGCGCGGTGAGGCTGGACGGCCGGCGCACAGGCGAGGGGCTTTTGCCACAGGGTCACAGAGGCACAGAGGGACGCACAGAGGTAGGGTTCGATGGGCATTAAATTTTATGATGTGGAATTGCTGAACGAGACGTTCGAGCGGGAGGAGGTGGATGTTGCGGGAGAGGTGCTGACACTGGGGGTGCAGGATGTATATTTTTCCTATGAGGAATTACGGGGGTTTTTGCGGGAGAAGCGGATGCGGGGGCGGGAATTGGCGGCTGGGGAGATTTTGCCCACGACCGGGTTTGGGTGGGCCGGGCCGAAGGAGCGGGCACGGGCGATCCATCAGAAGACGGTCTTCGCGGCCCTTGGCTTTTCCGTGGAAAAGGTCATGGGGATGGATGGGTCGGATTATGAAAAGCCGGAGTTTGTGCATGATTTGAATGTGCCGGTGGGTAAAGCAATGGAGGGGCGGTTTGCCGTGGTCTTTGATGGGGGGACGGTGGAGCATGTGTTTTCGCTGAAAGATGCATTCTTCAACATCGCGCGAATGGTGAAAGTAGGCGGGCTGGCGATCCATCATGCCCCCGTGGATTGGCCGGATCACGGATTTGTGAATTTCAATCCGACGCTGCTGCGGGATTTTTACCTGGCGAATGGGTTTGAGGAGGTGGATCTGCGTTTCACGGCGGTATCGCTGGCGGAGGGAGGCGGGCGGGACTACCGGTTTTTTCGGGAGTTTCCCGGGTATCTGCGGCCAGCGTATGGATTGTTGTTGTGGGGCGCTTACCGGAAGGTGCGGGACGTCGAATTGACCGTGCCGGTGCAGGGGCGGTACAAAAAGGTGTGGGGCAAGGGAGCCGCCGGTTGACGGTTCCCGGGGGAAAGCTGTAGGATTTTAACCAATCAGGAGGTGCCCGTACCAGCGATGCGGACGACGACGCGGTCCAACTAAGTATTCGGCAGACGCGACAGGCATGTTGGCGGCCCGCCGGATACACGGTTGGGCCGATTTTGTTTTCAGGGCCAATCGAGGAGGGGCGGGCGGTTTTTGAGGAGCGAATGATGATCCGGATGACGTTGCCCAACGGCGCGGTAAAAGAATTTGACAAGGCGGCGGTGACGGGCCGCGAGGTGGCGGAATCGATTGGCCCGCGTCTGGCGAAAGATGCGCTGGGAATCGTTGTGGATGGGGAGCTGCGCGATCTGGGGGCCCCCATCGACAAAGATGCGAGCGTCTCCATCGTCACGCCCAAAGAGGGAGATGCCCACGCGCTGTACCTGGTGCGTCATTCGGCTGCCCATGTGATGGCCGAGGCGATCACCCGGCTTTACCCGGAGGTGAAGCTGGCCTATGGGCCGCCGGTGGAGAATGGGTTTTATTACGACATGGAGCTGTCGCACAAACTGGGCGTGGAGGATTTTGCGAAAATTGAAGAAGAGGCGGGGAAGATCATTGGGGAGAATCGGAACTTTACACGCTATGAACTGCAAAATAGGGCGGCCTTTGACAAACTGAATAAGGAGGGGAATCCTTACAAGGTGGACAACGCGCAACGCGCGGTGGCGGCGGACCAGCATGCGGTGATCAGTTTTTACGCCACCGGCGAGCCGGGGAAGAACTGGGAAGACCTCTGCCGGGGGCCGCACGTGCCGAGCACAGGGCGGATCGGGGCGTTGAAGGTGATGAGCGTCGCCGGGGCCTACTGGCATGGGGATGAGTCCAAGCAGCAACTCCAGCGGGTCTACGGGACGGCCTTTTCGACGCAGAAAGAGCTGGATGTTTACCTGAACCAGATCGAGGAAGCGAAGAAGCGCGACCATCGCCTGATCGGCAAGCAGATGGGGCTGTTCGCGATTTCAAACCTGGTGGGCAGCGGGCTCATTCTGTGGATGCCCAAAGGGGCGATCATTCGGCAGGAGCTCGAGGGCTTCATGCGGGAAGAGTTGGCCAAGCGCGAGTATGTGCCGGTCTATACACCACACATTGGAAAAGTGGATTTGTATAAAATCAGCGGCCACTATCCCTATTATCAGGAATCGCAGTTTCCCACCATCAAAATGAAGGAGCGGGACAGCGAGGATGAGAGTGAATACCTTCTCAAGCCGATGAACTGCCCGCATCACATCCAGATTTATGCAGCGGAACCGCGCAGTTACCGCGACCTTCCCGTGCGGCTGGCGGAGTTCGGAACGGTTTACCGCTTTGAGCAGAGCGGCGAGCTCAACGGCATGACGCGCGTTCGGGGCTTCACCCAGGATGATGCGCACCTCTTCTGCACGCCCGAGCAGGTGGAGCATGAATTCCGCACCACGGTGGAAATGGTGATGCACGTCTTTGAAACGCTGGGCTTCAAGGATTACGAGGCGCGCATTTCGCTGCGCGACCCCAAGAGCGACAAGTACGTTGGCGATCCCGCGAACTGGGACCGGGCTGAGGCGACCTTCCGTAAAGTGGTGAAGGAAGTAGGCATCACGGCGGAGGAAGGCATTGGCGA
>CALCHA010000543.1 GCA_937901265.1 uncultured Phycisphaerales bacterium | reverse complement strand
AATGCCCCCCATTGTTCCAGTGCCGTCAGGCGCGCCCCGTTGCCGGCCCCAGAACGGAAAGCGTGATGCCACCCTTAGCGTAAGCCACTACTTGCTACCGATCGGCAGCGCAGAGCTAGCCGCGCTCCTGCGAGCACCAGAGGGCGTCCGCTAACTCGTCGAGGAACGGGCTCCAGAGGTGGTCGACCTGTTGACCGATGGCCTTGCCATCGTCGCGCTCACCGCCGAGAGTAACGCCGACCTGCTCGCGTTCCTTCACATCGGTGCCTCGCACGCCGTCTCCGGATGGATCGGGCGGTACGTCGAGGCTGACGGGCGAGTAATCCAATGCGAAGTCGACATGGGGTACGGCCCGGCGGCATACTACCAACATGGCTTTCTCCTGGAGCTCGCCGCAAAGCTGGACCCGATCTCGCCGGCTGTGTTCGCTGGGCGCTGCGACCTTGACTGGTTGGAGCGCCACCACATCTACCCCACGGGATGGCAGAGCGCGGGCCGCCGAGAAAGCCTGATCAGCTCCTTCGAGGCCTACCGACGGTGTGTGCTGGAAGCGGCTGGGTCTGGCCGACACCTCCTGGTCTGGAATGCTTAGGCCGCATAACCACCCGCCGCGGAGACGTTCCCCCGCCGTGGCGGACCACCCCGCCGCGAGGTACAATCTCCCCCGTCATCCCGCCCAGAACCGAAAGTGCTATCTGCCCGTGGCAACCGAACAATACGCTTTTCTCAAGTCCAGCAACGTGCCCACACGCGAAGGTCTCCAACAAGCAATCGATCGCGCCGGCTTTAATTTGCAACTCGATGCCAATTACCAGCCTCGCACCAGTGTCGGCTTCGTCCCCTGCACACTGAACGGCCAGAAGGCTGGCGTCGAGATGTACTTCAACGACTCTAACGAGTTCATGGATTCGTTCCGCGAACTTGCTGGCGATCGGGATTGCTGTATTTCATTCAGATGGGGCGAAAATATAGAGGAATGTGCCTGCGCGATGATCGCCTCATATGCCCTCGCTGATTCATTCGATGCCGTCGTCACCTACGAAAGTGCCCCGCCGCGCACGAAGCCGACATCCATGAACCCCTTCGACAAACTATGCGCCGCGATCGCCTTCGCCCTGGGCATCGTATTGTTCATTGCAGGAATCTTCGGCTTGTTCCTTGGCATCCGCGCCTGGTTCAACCTTCCTCCCGTCCTCGGCCTGATCCCTGCGTTCGCCGGATGGGGCGCTATTCGCGCCGTCTATCTCGCATGGCGAGTCAAATAACCCGCCAACGCACCCCCGGCCCTCCAACCCCCCACCCCGCCGCGACCCGCGTGATTCCAAAGCGCCTCCGCGCCCACCCGACCATTAACCTCCGCTCCGCCCCCCCAAGTTAGCCGTCGCCGCCGCGGCGACGTTCCTCTACCAGCGAATCAAGATCCTCCCCACCGCCTCCTCTCTCCCCCACCACCCCACCTTGAAGCTTCAAAACCATCGCACACGAAGTACCGCGGGCGTCTCGCCCGCCGCCAGAAGAAAGGATCGTGCCGCCCGCCGCCCAACATTTCAGGCTCCTGACCCTTCCCTCCCGCAAATTCAATTCCTATGCGATGACCCCGACCCCACCCCGCCGCGATCAGTGCGAAACGCCATTGCGCCGCCCTATCGTGATAAAATGTTCCTTGTGGTTCCGTCACGGGGCGGTTAAATGCGGCCAGTGTGGGGCCGCCACGCGCATCACGTCGGCGGCCACAGAACGTCATAAAGTTGTGCGGCAAAAGGAGCCCGTATGTACGAGACCAAGACCGACACGTCCGCCCTTGCCTGGTCCCCCACGAACTGGCCCGGCGTCTCGATGAAGATGTTGCAGCAGGTCGAATCCACCGGCGGCATGATCGGCATGCTGCGCATGGATGCGGGCAGCTCCATCCCCGCGCATCGCCACACGCACGCCGACCAGGCGGTCTTCGTGGTCGAAGGAGACCTCATCGACGAAGGCATCACCTACGGCCCCGGCACGCTGCTCGTCGCCAAGGCCGGCACGCCCCACGGCCCCCACACCTCCTCCCGTGGCTGCGCCTTGCTCAGCACCTACTTCGGCAAGCCCGACTTCGTTCCCCTCGGCTGAACCGCCGGCCCCACCTCCCGCTTCCTCCCGCGTGACTTTCCCTGCCGGCCTCTATATGATCTTTCAATAGCTTTTGAAAGATTTGAATATGCCAACGCTCCCCCACATCGGCTGCGTCTCCTTCC
>CALCHA010000542.1 GCA_937901265.1 uncultured Phycisphaerales bacterium | reverse complement strand
CCCTCAATCAACCTGCCAAGATCGTTGTCCATCGCCCGGGATTCTATTCGCCTCGGTCACCGATTGCGAAGCCCTCACTCTTCACCGGCGTGGTTGGAAAAGGTGCAGCTGGCGGGAAGGCCGCCCCATTTATTCGCAATGGCCGAGTTGTGGTCATCGCGGCGGGAGGTGATACTTTGTCCCACATGCTCTTCGCCCGCACCCTGAAATTCCATCGGGAATTTCTATCGACCGTGACGTCAATGAATTTATTCGGCGGCTGCCGCTGCGGCTTCCATGGCTGGTTCTGGCTCTCACAGGAGTTCTATTCATGAAAAAGAACTGGATGACGCTCTCCGCGCTGATGCTTGCCGTGGCTTCCGCAGCGCCGGCCTGGGCCCAGCAGACTTCTCCGGCCGCCGACGACTTCAAGCCCGCCTCGACCAACATCGTGGGCCAGCAGTACCCGCAGGTGAATTCCGCCCGCCAGGTCCGCTTCCGCATCAACGCCCCGCAGGTTCAGACCATCCGCGTGATGGGCACCAATCTCGTCAAGGATGAAAACGGCGTCTTCACCGGCACCACCGCCCCGCAAGATCCCGGCTTCCACGCTTACCAGCTCACGGTCGATGGCCTGGTCGTCGCGGACCCCGCCAGCGAGAGCTTCTTCAGCGGCGGCAAAATGACCAGCTCCATTGAAGTGCCCGACAAGGGCGTGGATTTCTATGACCTCAAGGACGTGCCCCACGGCGAGATCCTCTCCCACTGGTACAAGGGCAAGTCCGGCGACAACCGCCAGGCCTGGGTCTACACCCCCCCGGGCTATGACCAGAATCCCTCCCAGCGCTACCCGGTCCTCTACCTGCAGCACGGCATGCTGGAGGACCGCCGCGTGTGGTCGCAGCAGGGCCGCGTCAACTTCATCCTCGACAATCTCATTGCGGACAAAAAGGCCGTGCCCATGATCGTGGTCATGGAAGATGGCGGCATCAGCCAGGGCATGGGCGGCGGGGGCGGCCGCGGCGGACCGCGCGGTGGCCGCGGCGGGCCGCGGGGCGGTGCCCCGGGCGGTGCGCCTGGTGGAGCCCGGGGCGGTGCACCTTCTGGTGCTCCCGGCAGGGCGCCCGGCGGGCCGGGAGCGCAAGGACCCCAGCTTCAAGCCGACCAGTGGCTCTACGTCGCAGCCCCCGCGGCCGCGCCCAGCAGCGCTCCCGCTGCCGGCAATCGCGGCGGACGCGGTGGCCCCGGCGGCATGAGCATGCCCTTCACCACCCAGATGATCACGGACATCATCCCCGAAATCGATGCCACCTTCCGCACCCTCCCTGATCGCGATCATCGTGCCATGGCCGGCTTGTCCCTCGGCGGGACCCAGACCTACCAGATCACCCAGGCCAACGAAGACAAATTCGCGTTCGTCGGCATCTTCAGCGCCCCCTTCGGCTTCCCCGGCCTCAACGCCTATGCCCCCTCTGCCGAGGCCTTCGACAAGCAGTTCAAGGTCTTCTTCATCAGCATGGGCTCCAAGGAAGGCGGCGGCAGCGGTCGCGACGTCGCCCAGCAGCTCAAACAGGCCGGCGTCACGCATGTCACCTACTACGAAGCCCCCGGCACCGCCCACGAATTCCAGACCTGGCGCAAGAGCCTCCACCAGTTCGCCCCGCTGCTGTTCCAGAACTGACCGCTCGGCAGGCCCCGCCGACCGATTCGCCCAACCGCCACCGCGCGCGCCGGGCTTGCCGCTCCACGGTGATAAACGTCACCCCTTCCACTGCTCCCCGCGGCAGATCCGTGCCCCGAGAAAGCGCTGCAACTGATCCAGCGCCACGTCGTGATCCCCATCGCTCTCCGCAGCGCAGCAGTCGCTGAGCACGGTGATCGCGTACTCGTGCATGTGGGCGTCATGTGCTGAAAACAGCACGCACAGGTTCGTCGCCATGCCGGCCATCACCAGCTTCCTGATCTTGAGAAACTCCAGCAGCGGCACGAGCGACGTGGCAAAAAAGGCGGAGTGCTTGGGCTTGAGGATGAAGTAATCCCCGCGCTGCGGAACCAGCCGCCGCGTGACTTCCCGCCCCCGGGCCCCGCGGCGGGTGCAATGCTTCACCACTTCCGTGAAGTTGCTCCGCCAGTTGCCGAAGTTGTCATTGGCGTAGATCACCGGCACCCCCGCCGCGCGCGCCCGCCGCATCACCGGCGGCAATTTTGCGGCCATCTTTTCCGCCCAGGGCAGAACCTTCTCGCCGCCGGGAAATTCGAGGTCGTTGATCACGTCGATGATCAGCAAAGCGGTGTGCTGGGAAGCGGGCGCAGCTTTTCTCATGCCCCATCGTAGGCGCGCCGCACCGGCCCCGCCGGCCACCGGCCGGGCCGCCCCCGGTGGGCAGAGCCTCAGCTTTTGACGGCCCCTGGCGTGAAGGCGCCCGGGTCGCGTCCGCTTCAGCCGACCATGGATTTCGCCTTGGCCACGATGTCCGCTTCGCCGAGGTGGACGAATTCCAGGACGTCTTCGGGCGTCTTGCCCGACTTGGGAAGGTTTGCAACGAACAGGCTTTCGACCTTGATCTTGCCCGTTTTGTCGGCGCCTTCGGCCACTTCCGAGCCGACGCCCCC
>CALCHA010000541.1 GCA_937901265.1 uncultured Phycisphaerales bacterium | reverse complement strand
TCCGCCGCCAGCTGCTCCGGATGGAGAAAGAGGCGGAAGGGTTCGCCGGCGCGCCAGACGCCGTCGGCTGCAACCGAATTGCGCACCAGGGAGAGGTCAGGGCGGCTGGGGAAGATGAACCCGCGGGCGGGATCGTAAGAGAGGAAGGCCGAATCTCCCTGGTCTTTGTTGAAGAACTGGTTGTACTGGATATTGAGGCTGAGCCAGTCGACGGTGTTCCAATGACCGGGCCCGCCGCGCTTGGTTTGCCATTTCTGGTTGACGGCGAACTGGAAGCCCGAGGCACTGGTGATGCCTTCGACGTCGGCGTCGAAAGGCTGAAGGTCGGTGCGGTTGATGTTGGAGGAAGAAGCGAAGGCGACAAACTGCGGCTCAATCACATGGCGTAGGCCGTTGAGGTCAAAGAAGGTCGAATTGACGTTTTCGTAAACCTTCCAGAACTGCATGGCGGAGCGTACGCCGACAGAGCCCCAGAGGCGTGTGGTATTGCCCCCTTCGGTGTCGGGGAAGGCGTCATCGTAGGCGGTGATACGTCCCGTGACGTAGGGGGTGATCTTGAGATCGCCAAGCTGCAGGGGCAGGTCCAGCTCGTGGCGGGAGTCTGCCCGCAGCACGTCGTCGGTGGTCCAGCCATGAGCGCGGTAGTAATCCCGGTAGCGGGTGCTCAGCGGGACGACCGAGGCGGGCGGGCCAAGGAACGAGGGGAGTACGCCGAGCTGCTGGGGCGTGAAGTTGGTGATATTGGTCCGGAGGTTGGCGACGCCCGACTCGGAATAGTAAGTGAACATGTCGAGGAAGGAATCGCCGATGCGCCAGTACTTGACCTCGGGCTTTTTCTCGGTGGTGAACTGGTCGTCGATCTGGTCGGAGGTGGCGGTGAAATCGAAGAGAGAGAACTTGCCAAGGAAGGTCAGGGCGTCGGTCTCGCCGAGGTGCTTGAGGTAGATGGAAGTTTCATGTTCCTTGGAGGCGTCAAAATCGTCCTGGAAGAACTGCTCAAGGAAGGTGGGATCGGAGACATAGGACCCCTCCAGCTGCAGGGTCCAGCCGTCGCCCAGTTCCTGGCGGTGGCGCAGGGAGAGCCAGCCGCGGGTGTCGTTGTCGGGGGTGACGCGGGTTTCATCGCGGCCAAGGCGGTCTTCGCCCTGATCGAGCATGGCGTAGGAGCGCAGGACGGTGTTGGAATCAGGCGTGTCCCAGGTGCCGTCGACGCCGCCGGCGGGGCCGCGTTTGCCAAAGAAATCAAGGTGAAGGTTGGCGTGGACGCCGGTGGGTTCGCGTTGCCCGGCGAGGCCGAAGATGTCCCAGACGGTCTGGATCGACGGCCCGTAGGTGCGCGAATTGGAAATTTTCAGGCGGCGCAGCGGGATGTCGGTTTTGGAGGTATCGCCGGCGAGGTAGGGCCAGTAGAAAATCGGCACGCCGCCGATGTCGATGGTGGCATCCTGCGCTTTGAATTCATAGGCGCGCGGGCCGGTGGCCGTGCCGAGGCTGCCCAGCGCGACGCCTTGATCGGGTGCCGGATTGTCGGCATTTCCCGGCTGATCGGTGCGCGGGGTGATGTCCTGCAGATAAACGTTGCTGGCCCCGATGTGGTAGTGGGGCGTCGCGAACTCGCTGGTGGAAAAGGAGACTTTTTTCGCGGCATATTCGCCGCGGGCGAGCTGGCGGATTTCGGCGGCACGCATGTAGAGCGGCACGTGCCGGATTTCATCAACGGAGGCCAGGGTGGCGTCGAGCATCACCGCGCGCTGGGAGGTGAAGTCGTAGTAAATGCGGCTGGCGCGAACGACGTTGTCGCCGGAGTCGAGGTTGACGTCGCCTTCCATGTACACGCCGGTGACCTTCAGGGAGCGGGCGAGCCCCTCGGCACCGGCGGCCGCCGGCTGGGTGGTGCCGGGCTTGGTGGAAGATTGATCGGGCGGAAGGCCGAAGACGACCATATTTTGCGCACGGAACTGCAGCGGCGGCTTGCCGTCGTTGCCGTTGTAGAAGAGGTAGGCCCCGGGGATGACCATGACGTATTCTTTGCCAATGAGTTGCCCGTGGGGTTCTGAGCCGGGATCGAAGGCAATGAAGACCTGCGGCCGGGGGCGCGGCGGGCGGTTGCTGGCCGGCAGGGTGGCAGGCTGGACGCCGTTGGCGGCGAGACGGACATCGCCTGCTCCCGGAATAATTTTGTTGTTGGGACCGCGCGCGATCCAGCCATTCTGCAGGGCCTCTTCCGTGGAGGTGATCGTGATGGTGGGGATGTAGAAGCGCTGCGGCGGGCGATTGAGCAGTTCCTGACGGAGCGTATCGCCGCGGCGGACGACCGGCGAATCTTCCTGCGCCTTGGAGATGGGCGTGCCGACGA
>CALCHA010000540.1 GCA_937901265.1 uncultured Phycisphaerales bacterium | reverse complement strand
TGATGATGGGGAGGTCGGCGCACAGCTTGTTGTTCGGGGAATCGGTCACGCAGCCGACGAGGTTGTTTTCCTGGTCGGTCATGACCCAGGGGCCGGGGGGCGGGCCGTGATACCACGGGGTGGCGTTGCCGAAGTAGGTGGTTTCCATGGTGCCATCGCCGTCGTCGTGGCTGTCGGTTTCGGCGTTGCCGTAGTCGTAGCAGCAGCCACCGTTGTAGTGGTTGCCGGCCACCACCCAGTACTGTCCCTCCGCCTGATCATCGACCGCCGTGCCGTGCGCGTCATTCCAGCGCAACCCCATGCCCGGCTCAATGAAGATGCCGTAGGCCTTGTGCCCCATGATGGTGATGGGCGCCATATCGGCCAGCGGGAGGTTGTTGAACCCGCCCAGCGCCGGGCCGCTGAAGCCGCCGCGCGGAGCCTGCACCAGGTTGTTGTCGTGGCCCGACTGATCGTACAGCGTGGTGATCCAGCAGGTGGTGTTGGCGCAGAAGGCATCCTGTGCCGCCGCGTCGGCATAGCCGCCGCCATCGGTGGCCGACGGCTTCACCACGCCAATGTCCAGCGTCTTGCCGTCCGACTGACGCATGACCTGATACAGCGGCCCGTTGTAGGAAGCCGACATCGCCCGGGTGGAACTGTGCGCCGCGGTGCAGGGAGCGCCGCCCGCCGCATAGACATCACAGGGACCTTCCGGTCTGGCCATCGCACCGCCGCCCGCCCCGGCTTGCTGCGCCATCATCAACGCGGCCGGCGGTAACACAACAGCCGCCGAAAGCAGCGCCAGGATCTTCATTTTCTTCGTCATAGTACTCCCGTGTCTTCATGCCACGCCGTAGAAATGGTGGGACCCATCAAACATTCCACGTCGATGCGGACCCTTATTTTCTCGGAAGCGTAAACACTCCCCAACCTGCCCGCAAGCGCATCACTTCCGCTTGCGCGACCCACCCGACCGTCCGCCAGACCCGCCACCCCCCGCGGCAAAATCACCTTCGCGCCCACTTTCGCAGGGCCTCGAGCGTCACCCGAAAATCCTTGGCCAGCTCCGCTTCCAGCGTCATCTCCGCACCGCTCACCGGATGCACAAACGTCAGCCGATGGGCATGCAGCGTCAACCGCTCCATCAGCGGCCGCTCCTCCTGCCCCTTGGTCACCTTGTACCGTCGCTTGAATTCGCTGAGCAGCAGCCGCTCGCCGCCATAATAGGGATCCACCGCCAGCGGGTAGCCGATGGCCTTGAGATGCACGCGAATCTGGTGGCGCCGCCCGGTGACCGGGTACACCTTCATCAGCGTCACCCCGGCAAACCGCTCCGCCGCCACCCACTTCGTCCGCGACTTTTTCGCCTCCAGCCCGCGGATCACCATGCGCGTCTTGTTGTGCGGATCGCCGCCGATCGGCAGATCCGTCGAACCCGACTCCTGCGTCGGCGTCCCGCGCACCAGCGCCAGATACTCCTTGCTCACCGTGCGGTTGCGAAACTGCTCCGACAGCGCCTTCTGCGCTTCAGCCGTCTTGGCAAACATGATCAACCCCGACGTGTCCGCATCAATCCGATGCACCATCAACGGCTTCCCCTCCCCTTCTCCACCCGCAAAGCCCGCCTCGGGATCACGCGCCAGCAGGTCATACAAATTCTCACTCCGCCCTCTTCCCGACAATACCGCCAACCCCGCCGTCTTGTTGACCGCGACAATCGCTTCATCCTGGTGCACGAACGTGTAGAGGCGTTTCTTCATAACTTCCTGGCAAAAAACCCGCGATCGATCTTGCTCGAACAATCGAGCTGCGGGACTATCCAACACTGCACCACTTCCGTCGCCTTCGCTCGGCCACCGTCACGCGCCATGCGCAATCAGCTTCAACATCCAATAAGCCGCCGGCGCCGCGAGGAGGGGCGAATCCAGAATGTCCAGCACGCCGCCAAACCCCGGCACCCTGCCCGAATCCTTCACCCCCGCATCCCGTTTCAACAGCGACTCCAGCAGATCGCCGACCTGCCCCACCGCCCCCAGAAACGCGCCGCCGAAAAAGGCCAGCACCGGTCCCAGTCCCGGCTGCGGAAACAGCGCTGCCGCCCCCGCGCCCACGACGCCGGCAAACGCCAGTCCGCCCAAAAAACCCTCGACCGTCTTGCCCGGTGAGAGCCACGGAATGAGCTTGTGCTTCCCGATCGCGTGGCCGGTCGCATACGCCCCGATGTCCGCCGACTTCACCACACAAATGATCGCCAGCATCATCCACGCCGAATGGCTCATGCAGATCGGCAGGAAAAATCCCGGGAGCACCCCGAGGTACACGATGGCCAGCAGCGTCCCCCCGGCGTTGGCCATCGCCCCCTCGACGCGGTGGTTCCGCGAGTGCATCACCACCGCCGCCAACAGCGACAACGCCAGGACCGTTGGAACCAGGTAATGGGGCTTGACCGACCGGAACCAGCCCCCGAGTTTGTACCAGGGCGACGACTCCAGATCCGCCAACTGTCGCTCGCGCTCGGCACCCGACGCATCCCGCATCGTCGCCGGCATGGTGGACGGGACTTCGCTGGCCATGTGGTTGGGTTGCGCCAAGTAGGCGTGCGAGACATACACATCGTCGGAGACCTGCTCAACCCACGGCCAGGCCATGCACAGCAGCGACGCCACCACCGTGATCCGCATCGAAATCGTCACGTTTTCTTTCGCCAGCAGCCCCCGCATCTCGCGCAGCGCCAGCGGAATCACCAGCAGGCATCCCAGCGCCACAAACGCCCCGGGCGGCCAGGAATAGGCCCGCGCCGGCCACCCGGCACCAAACCAGGAGTCCAGGGCCATCACCCCGATGAACAGGGCCCCAAACAGAATCCCGAAAATCACCCGGTACTTCAGCATGCCCCCACTATAAACCCCCCGCGCAACCTTCGCATCCCCGTTCCCACAAAGTCTTCGCCTCGGCGGTTACAGCGCGATCCGCGTCACCGAGATCCTGCCGCCGAAACACACGTCAATATCGCTGCCCGGTTCGAATTCTCGCAGGTGGTAGCGGCCCGCGACATAGGCGAGCGCACCGCCCGCCGCCTCATATTTGACCGGCAGCGGCCGCCGCGAGCGTTCGCAAAAGACCACCTGCGGCTGCGCGTGCGGGGGGGCGCCCAGGGGCCAGGGAAAATTGACGTTCCAGAATTCCCCGGTCGCCAGCGGTGCATCGCCCAGCAGGCGCAGCACCTCGCATGCCCAGAGGCTGGCCCGGGCCCACTCCGCAGGCCCCGGCTCACCGTGGCGGTACTGCGAAAGCGCCATCGCCGGCACACCGAAGAATGCCGCTTCCCGCGCCGCTGCGACCGTCCCCGAAAT